>QHZP01000133.1:43709-55790 GCA_003224715.1 Acidobacteriota bacterium
CTGGAAATTGTTGAAAAAATCGGTTACCCGGCCATCATCCGACCTGCTTTTACGCTGGGTGGAACCGGTGGAGGTATTGCCTTCAATGCGGAGGAGTTTGAAGAAGTGGCCCAACGTGGACTGGATTTGAGCCCGGCCCACGAGATTTTGATTGAAGAATCCGTCATTGGCTGGAAAGAGTTCGAGCTGGAGGTCATGCGTGATCTTAAAGACAATGTGGTCGTGATTTGCAGTATAGAGAACTTTGACCCCATGGGTGTGCATACTGGCGACTCGATAACCGTGGCCCCCATTCAAACCTTGACTGACAAGGAATACCAGCTCATGCGAGATGCCGCCATTAAGGTGATACGGAAGGTGGGTGTCGAGACGGGTGGATCAAATATCCAGTTTGCCGTGAATCCCGAGGACGGATGCCTAGTGGTCATCGAGATGAACCCCCGTGTTTCACGCAGTTCGGCCCTGGCTTCAAAGGCCACCGGGTTTCCTATCGCCAAGATCGCAGCCAAATTGGCTGTCGGATATACTCTCGAGGAAATACCCAATGACATCACCAAGAAAACTCCGGCCTGCTTCGAACCTACCATTGATTACGTGGTGACCAAAGTCCCTAGATGGGCCTTTGAAAAGTTTCCTGAAACTGAGCCCATCCTGGGAACGCAGATGAAGTCCGTTGGAGAGGTCATGGCGATCGGAAGAACCTTCAAGGAGTCTTTCCTGAAAGCATTACGATCTCTAGAAACGGGCAGGCGTGTTGGGTCGGAGAAGATTGACCCGGAGAAAATCAAAGAGAAATTGATCACACCGAATCCAGAACGCATCGGCTACCTGCGATACGCCTTCGAAGCAGGCTACTCGCTGGAGGAAATTTTCGAATATACCAAGATCGATCGCTGGTTCTTGCGGCAGATTCAGCAAATCGCTGACATGACAGCTCGACTTCGTCAGGAGAGAGTGGAAACAGCCAGTCCAGAGCTATTGCGCGAAGCCAAGCGCATGGGTTTCTCCGATTTGAGACTGGCAGTGCTGTTGAACACCACAGCAGCCGAGATTCGCCAAAGGCGCAAAGCCTTCCAAATTGTTCCCGTGTACAAACGCGTTGATACCTGCGCTGCAGAATTTGAATCCTACACCCCCTATCTTTATTCGTCTTATGAACAGTAATGCGCAGCGGACCCTGGTCGAAATAAGAAAATCCTAATCCTGGGCAGCGGTCCCAACCGGATTGGGCAGGGCATTGAATTTGACTACTGCTGTTGCCATGCTGCCTTTGCACTGAAAGAAGATGGTTACGAGACCGTCATGGTGAACTGTAATCCCGAAACGGTTTCAACGGACTATGATACTTCCGACCGTCTTTACTTTGAGCCGCTGACCTTTGAAGATGTCATGCACATTGTTGAGCGGGAAAAGCCCGATGGGGTCATTGTACAGTTTGGAGGGCAGACCCCTTTAAACCTGGCCTTGCCGCTGCAGCAAGCGGGCGTACCTATTATTGGGACCTCGCCGGAATCTATTGATCTGGCCGAGGACCGTAAACGCTTTGGAAAGCTGCTATCCGATCTCAAAATCCCACAGCCGCCTTCCGGGACGGCGAGTTCTTACCAGGAGGCGGCAGCCATCGCACAGGATATCGGATTCCCTGTGTTGGTGCGCCCATCCTATGTTTTGGGGGGGCGGGCCATGGTCATTGCTTACGATTATAGGACCCTGGAAAACTACATGGATGAGGCAGTCGATGTATCCCAAGATCGGCCCATCTTGATTGATAAGTTTTTGGAAGATGCTTTCGAAGCAGATGTCGACGCCTTGGCTGACGGCGAGGACGTGGTGATTGGAGGTATCATGGAGCACATCGAAGAGGCAGGAATCCATTCCGGCGATAGTTCCTGCGTGCTGCCTACTTATTTGGTAAAACCCGAGCATCTCGACACCATGCGCCGATACACCAAAATGCTGGCGATGAGGCTGAACGTCATTGGTCTCATGAATGTTCAGTATGCCATCAAAGACGATATTGTCTATGTCCTCGAGGTGAATCCGCGAGCTTCTCGCACTATCCCCTTTGTTAGTAAGGCCACGGGAGTCCCGCTGGCGAAAGTGGCTGCCCGCTTGATGATCGGCAGAAAACTGGCAGAGTTCGGGCTAACGCAAGAGCTCAAGGTAGACAATTTCTTTATCAAATCGCCGGTTTTTCCCTTCCTGAAATTCCCTGGCGTCGACACGATTCTCGGACCGGAAATGAAATCGACCGGGGAAGTAATGGGAGTTTCGGACAACTTTGGGCAAGCCTACGCCAAAGCCCAGATCAGTGCCGGCGTGGTGCTGCCCCGTTCCGGAACTGCCTTCATCAGCGTCAACCAGCATGACAAGAAAAATGTCATCCGAATTGCGCAGCGCCTGCATGGACTGGGCTTCCAATTGATTGCCACAAGAGGAACCAGTGCAGTTCTAAAGGAGCATGGCATCCCGGTAAAGCAAGTTTATAAAGTGAATGAAGGGAGGCCCCACATCGTTGATTTGATCAAGAGTGGCAAAGTAGACTTGATTCTCAATACTCCGTTGGGTAAGGACTCCTTTTTTGACGAGCGGGCCATTCGTCGGGCCGCCATGCAGCATAACATTCCCTGCATTACGACTCTTTCCGGGGGAGCTGCGGTCGCCAGTGGCATCGCCGCCTTACAGCAGAACAAAATCGACGTTCGGTCTTTGCAAGAGTATCATGAGCTCGCCGTGCAGGGGCTCGGCTAGACATCCTGTCTTAAAATTGTTAAGCTTTGACCGTGGCAGCTTGGCTGCCTTTGAAAGTTTCTCATCTTTAGCAATAGCTCAAGAATACCAGGGTTTGATGAATTTTCCACCAGGGGGTAAATTATGTTCGCGGCTATCAAAGAACAACGCTCCAGCAAGCGCGCCAAGGTGAACTGGCAGGTTGAATATACCGGCTTCTCCTCTTCGCAAGGCTTGATTCATGAAGGCAGCAAGCTCGTGGATTACAGTCAATCGGGCGCTTGTTTCCTGACAATGTCCGATATTCAAGTCGGAATGGAGTTGACTTTACATGTCAATCTGCCGGTAAGAATGGCTCGGCCCTTGGTTTTCAAGGGTGTGGTAGTACGAGTTGATGATTGCGCTGACGTTGGCAAAATGTTCAAGGAAGCTGCCGTGCGGTGGAAGCCTAACTCACGAAAATCTTTCGCGGCTGACCGGCAGGATCAGAAGCTAGCCCATGCTGCCTCTTCTCTATCCCACTGATGCCCCCAGGTGTGCCCATGGGAAAAGAAACGGACCGGGAGCTTCCATTGAAACATTTCGACTGGAATCAAGTAGCCCAAGAAAATCTTAATCAGAATCTGTCGCGAAAATTTGTCAATGGCGAAAAGATTATGGTCGCTCAGCTTTTCTTGAAGCAAGGATGCTTGATCCCTGAGCACAGTCATGAAAGCGAGCAAATGTGTTTTGTCGTGACGGGTTGCCTCAAGTTTATGCTGGAGGGAAAGGAATTGATCATCAGAGGCAACGAGCTACTTAATATTCCTTCCTGCATCACGCATTCGGTAGAAGCCTTGGAAGACACGCTAACCTATGATATTTTCTCCCCCATTCGTCAAGATTGGATTGAAGGGAACGATGCCTACTTGCGAAAATGAAGCAAAGCGGAGAATTCGGCGTCGTTGAAACGTCTACAAGGCGTGGTTGAAACATCTACAAACTGATGTCTGGATATTTAAGGAGAAGTCCATGAAAAAAATAATGGCGCAATCTTTGGTAGTCTCAGCTCTAATGATCTTCCAGAACCACCTTTATGCCCAACGCAACCCTCGGGCCACAGCTAAGTACGACAAAGCCGGTAAGTATGTCATGGTGGAATACGGAAGACCCTCGCTGAAAGGTCGGGAGATGCTAGCCCAACTCCAGCCTGGCAAACTGTGGAGAATGGGAGCAGACAAGTCAACAACCTTTACTTCCAACACGAACCTTTCTATCGCCAAAGTGTCAATCCCTCAAGGCTCGTACAGTCTCTGGCTCCGAAAAATAGACGATGAAACCTTCCAGTTAGTCTTTAACAAGACCACAGGTCAATGGGGCACCGAGCACGATGTTACTCAGGACTTCGCTTCTGTTCCTCTGACCCGAGAACAGAATACTCAAAATGTCGAGCAATTTACTATCAACCTTAAAGAAGCTGCCAAAGGCGGAGAATTGGAATTAACTTGGGGAAAACTTATTCTCAAGGCCCCCTTCACCCTTAAGTAGTGACGCTCCCGAATTAGGATTAACTTGTCGGGGAGGAGGTTCAAACTTTGGTCAGTTTGTTAACCTTCCCTCCCCTCACCCTCAGCCGTTCTCGGCTGGGGAGAGGGTGAACGCTGGATAAGCGTTCACCAGGCCGGCTGAGGGGTCAGTCGCCGATGAAGGCGCAGTGCTGGGCGGTCTGAGATTGCTCGCTACGAGGCTAGAGACCATCGTTATGCCGCGTTTCTTTATTACGGGGGCGCAGGGCTGCATCGGAGCCTGGATTGTTAAGAATCTCGTAGAGCGTCAGCAGGAAGTGTTTGTCTACGACTTGGATTTACAGCCGAAACGTCTCTCGATGTTGCTTGCGCCTAACCGATTGGCCCAGGTTCGATTTATTCAAGGAGACGTCTGTGACTCGGAGAAACTGGGTCAGGAGATTCAGCGCTGCAAAATTTCACACATCATACATCTAGCGGGTTTACAGGTTCCTACCTGTCGATCTAATCCTCGTTTGGGCGCTTTGGTGAACGTCGTGGGTACGATCAACGTCTTCGAGGCGGCTTGCTCGCTTGAGCCGCAGCTAAAAGGAATGGTTTATGCCAGTTCAGCGGCAGTCTTTGGCCCAGAAGAGGATTACGGCGATGCCCCGCTGGACGAAAAGGCGCCTTTGTTGCCGGTGACGCACTATGGGGTTTTCAAGCAGTGCAATGAAGGTAATGCCCGCATCTACTTTTTGGACCACCAAATTTCCAGCGTCGGATTGAGACCTTATGCGGTTTACGGCCCGGGACGCGACATTGGTATCACTTCGGGTCCTACCAAGGCGATAAAAGCCGCCGTGGTGGGAAGGCCCTACGAAATTAAATTTGGCGGTCCAGTCTCGATGCAGTTCGTGGACGATACAGCCAAAATTTTCATTGCTTGTGCAGAGAGCGAGAAGACAGGTGCTCGAGTATACAACATCCGGGGAGCAGTCGTTACCGTCGAAGACGTCATTAGCAATATCGAACAGGTTTATCCGCGCGCGCGTGGATTGATTCGTTGCAGTTCAAACCACTTGGGAATCGCCGCCAATTTGGCCGAGCAGGGGCTAAGAGATGAAATTGGGAGTGTGCCTTCTACATCACTCAATGAAGGAATTGAAAGAACTGTTGCGGTTTTTGAAAAGTTGAAGGGAGAAGGCAGGTTGGATCTAGCCGATTTGGAAACTTAGGAGACCAGGGAACGATGCACGCTTTTTTGAGCACCTCAGTCAAATATCCTGATAAGCATAGCTGTTGACTGGCGGCTTTTGGGTGTGGAACGTTTTTGCTTTTTGTCCCCTATTAATTTGGGGAATTCTCACTGCACCCTACTATTTTTGCTATTGATGTTTGCGAAAGCAGCCAGAGCCTTCGCTTTTTCTTTGCTGACCAAAGTCTCCTTTTTGTCTTCTAGAGCGACAAGCCCAGTTGACCTGGTACTGAGTAGCAGCCCGAGGGCCGTTTCTGCTTGACTCAGTTTTTGATTAATATGATCTAACGCAGTTAAGTATGCCATGATCCTGCCTTGCAGCTTTTCCACTGATTTTTGACTCTCCTTTCGGCATGATTCCACCAAGACCTGACGTTCGTAGGTTTCTCTTAGCTTTAACGCAAGAGGTTCAAGGTGCTCCTGCTGCAGATCGAATCCTTCAAGCCTTGCTACCAAATGAAGTACCTTTTTCTTAAATTCATCCGACAGGTTGTACTCTGTGTTAAGTTGGTTGAGTAATGCCCAGAGCGGTTTTTCCTTGGTCATCTTATTCCTCGAGCTTGGAATTTCTAGCCAAGGTGATCAGCATTTCTTGGCCGAATTTTAGTGCAAGGCCTGATGAGCCCGACGCAACTTAGTCTTAGTACCGCAAGCCAACGCCCAAATTCCTATTTGAAATGCTTGAGCAAATCCCTAGCCCGTATTTAACTAAGAGTTTCCTCCTGAGCCACTTATAGATTTCCGCAGTAACTAGTGCCTGAACCAAGAGATCACAATAAGAAAAAACTAACCACTTTTAGGTAGGCTGATACCTTAGTCTTGCAATTGGAATGATTCGAATGACAGCCCAGGGGGAACCTTCAGTCTGCGGATTTCTGTGTCTCTGCATCAATTGTTCCTGAGTTCTGAGAGGGCTACACCCATCTTGGAATACTCCTAGACAGTGATCTATTTTTTCATTAAGATGCATTTTTGTTTTGGGCTACCAGGTCTCGGGCTCTGTGCAATCTGGCTCCGCGAATCCCGCCAGGTTCGGAAGAAAGCAACGGTAGTGGAACCCCAGATGTGCCGCAGACCAACCCGGGGCCTGACCAGTGAGGAAAAATAGCAGGCGGCACTAAGCAGCACATTTCCTGTTCCGACAATTCTTCGGTTTGCACTCTTCAGTTCGCCTTACTAAAATCTATTTCCACCAAGCATGTTATGAGTTATCAGGTAATCGCACGTAAGTGGCGTCCCCAGACCTTTGAAGATGTCGTGGGCCAGCCTGCAGCCGCCCAGACTTTAAAGAATGCCATTTTACAAAAACGGATTGCCCATGCTTATTTGTTTGCGGGGCCCAGGGGCGTGGGCAAGACCACGACGGCCAGAATCCTCGCTAAGGCTTTAAATTGTGTGCAGGGTCCGACCATAATGCCATGCAATGTTTGCGACTCTTGTCAAGAGATTACCGCTGGAAATTCGATAGACGTCTTGGAAATTGATGCTGCTTCAAATCGAGGAATTGACGAAATACGAGAGCTCCGAGACAGCGTCAAGTATGCTGCGGCGCGGGATCGTTACAAGATTTTCATCATTGACGAAGTTCATATGTTAACGACGGAGGCATTCAATGCACTCCTAAAAACATTGGAAGAGCCCCCTCCTCACGTGGTTTTCGTTTTGGCGACCACGGAATTACACAAAGTTCCCGCTACCATTCTTTCTCGCTGCCAACATTTCAATTTTCGCGCTATCAGTCACAAAGAGATTTTCGATCGGTTGAACTACATCGCCTCTCAGGAGCACGTTCAAATTAGCCAGGAGTCACTTAATGCCATTGCTCGCGCAGCGGAAGGCAGCATGCGCGATGCTCAATCCCTCTTAGACCAAGTCATTTCCTTTTGTGGAAGGGAAGTCGAGGATGACCAGGTGCGGAGCCTGTTGGGAATTATTCCTCAGCAACTCTTGGAGGGTTTTACGCAAGCGATTATCGAAACTGATGCTAGACAGATTCTTCTTATGGTGGACCAGTTGGTTCAGAGCGGCCGTAACCTGCAACATTTCGTGCGCGAAATGCTTTCCCACTTCCGAAATCTGTTGCTGGTAAAGATTGCTGGGGACGATCATCAGCTCATTCCCCTGAGTTCAATGGATTTGGTTCGTTTGAAGGAATTGGCCGGACATTTTTCTGAGGAGGATCTCACGCGGTTCTTTAATATTCTAGTGACGACAGAAGGAGAATTGCGATGGTCCTCCCAACCCAGGTTTCATTTAGAAATGGGGCTGATGAAAATCTTGCAGGCGAAACGTCTGGTTTCAATTGAAGAACTAGTAGCCGGCCTGACTGACTTGATGGATGCAGAGAAACGATTGGATTCCCCAGCGAAGGAAGCCTCTCAAGTAAACCGACCTTCATCGACAAGCAAGTTCACGGTAAACTCGGGATCCAAAACCCAGTCGCAACCCCAGGTGAGTCCTGACCCCCAGACGCCTTTCAGCAATCTGGCCGAGAGACTGAAGTCTGCCATTGCTCAACGGTCGCCCATGGTGTCTTCATTGATGGACCACGCCCATGGTTTGCAGCTGATGGAAGGTGAGATCGAACTTCAATTCACGAACCAAAATAGATTCTATTACGAGATGTTGCAGTCAGCCGAAAACCTGGAAATGATCAAAGAATTGGCAGATTCGATTGTTGGCCGACCACAAAAAGTTAAGGTAGTATTGATAAATGGTCCTTTCCAGCCAGCTAGCTCAACCGAGGACAAGTCTTCCCAAAAGCCTTCTAAAAGTCAACTCCTGGATCGAGTTAAGAGCGATTCGAACGTCAAAACATTCCTTGATGCTTTTCAAGGGGAGATTACGGACGTGAAGGAATTGAAGTAGAGCTCTGAAATCGGTTTTGGATTTTGATTTCTTTTAAGATATCTTAGAGCTTGACATAACAACGAGACGGAGGGCATCCGATGAAGAACATGCAACAAATTATGAAGCAGGCACAGAAGATGCAGGAACAGCTTCAGAAGCAGATGGGGGAGATGACCGTGGAGGGTAGCTCAGGCGGTGGTATGGTGAGCATTAAAATGAACGGCTCGAAGCAGGTGCTCGGAGTTAAGATCGAGACAGATGCTATGGCCTCCGGAGACGTAGAGATGTTGCAAGATTTGATTGTCGCTGCATGTAACGAAGCCGCCCGTAAGGTTGACGAAGAATTGTCGGGACAAATTGGGAACTTGACGGGAGGACTGAAAATACCTGGCCTTTTTTGAACGGAAAGGTCCGCCTGGAAAGGATTCTCTCCTTCTCGTTGGGTGAATTCAGACACACCATAAATGCGAGACTATGCTGCCCCACTGGAAACTCTGATTGAAGAATTTAAGAAACTCCCTGGAATCGGCTCAAAATCTGCTCAGCGATTAGCTTTTCACATTATTCGGACTTCCCGCAATGAAGCTGAAAAACTCGCTCAAGCCATTCTTCAACTCAAGGAGGCTATCCATTACTGTTCGATTTGCAACAATATTACGGATGTAGATCCCTGTCGTTATTGTACTGACCCTTCGCGCGATCGTAGTATGATTTGTGTCTTGGAAGAACCCCACAATCTAATCAGCATTGAGAAGACACGAGAGTATCACGGCTTGTACCATGTCTTGCTTGGTGTGCTTTCCCCTCTCCAGGGCATTGGTCCAGACCAGTTGAAAATCAAAGGCCTCATGGACAGGGTTAAAACGGGAGAAGTGAAGGAAATCATTCTAGCCACCAATCCCAATGTGGAAGGAGAAGCGACGGCTCTTTATCTCTCTAAACTAATCAAGCCTCTGGAAATTAGAGTCACGCGCATAGCCATGGGAGTTCCTGTTGGTGGTGATCTGGACTACGCTGACGACGTAACCGTCTCCAAGGCGCTAGAAGGGCGCAGGGATTTTTGACTGATTAAACCTTTTTGAATAGAGGGCCCTGTTTTTGACCGCTGAAATCCCAGCGGTTGGAAGCGCGGCCCGGCTCAGAAATTTCAAGTATCTTCGTGCATTTCACCTCACAGCGAAGGCCCTTCCTTCGCCGGCCAGCCGCAGGTTAAATACGGGATTCACCGCTTCAGCCCTCAAATAACGGTTCCGTCGGGGATAATGGCATCGTTGGGAATGACTACAATTTTGTCCCGCACGCAGAAATTCTCTCCGTCAAAATCGGTCCAATCTTGGGAATTGCCAATCACGACGTGGTTTCCAATCCGTGCATTCTTATCGATGATCGCATTGGTGATGGTGGCATGATCGCCTATGCCAATATTGGGAATGTTATGTCGCGCATTCTCCTCGATCTGTTCAAGCGTTTCATAAAGGTCTGCTCCCATGATGTAGGAATGAGTAATGGTGGTTTCATAACCAATGCGGCTGCGGATGCCAATGACAGAGTTTCTAATGTGAGAGCCGTCCAGAAAGCTGCCTTCTGAAATGACACTTTGATGCAAATGACAGTCATGCATTTTCGAACCCGGCAAGAAACGGGCTCGAGTATAGATGGGGCCCGACTCGTGATAAAAATTGAATTTGGGCAAAGTCGCCGTCAGATCCAGATTGGCTTCATAAAACGAGCGAATCGTCCCGATGTCGGCCCAATAGTCAAAGAACGGGTAACTCATTACTTGGTAGGTGTCAATTGCATCCGGAATGATGTTCTGCCCGAAATCATTTGCGCGGGTGGTGCTGAGGATTTTTATCAACAGCTCCTTACTGAAAACATAAATACCCATGGAAGCCAGGTAGGCTTTACCTGCGGGGAATTGGTCGGAACTAAATCGGCCGGCTAGTGTGCTTTCCAGAGGTTCTAGCTTTTCTGGTGCCGGCTTTTCCTGAAAGAGAACAATCTGGCCCTTTTCATTCACTTTCATGATTCCAAAGCCTGGAGCTTGCCCGGCCGGGACCGGGATGGTAGCGATGGTGATGTCGGCCTTGCTTTCTAGATGAAACTCCAGAATTTTTCGATAATCCATCTGGTAAAGCTGGTCCCCAGACAAAATCAAGACATGGGATACGTCAATATCTTCTAGATGTTGAATGCTCTGTCGCACGGAATCCGCACTCCCTTGAAACCAGTTCGGATTTTCCAGGGTTTGTTCGGCAGCCAGGATGTTGACAAATCCTTGGGAGAAGTGGTCAAAACGGTAAGTGTGAGCAATATGTTGGTTGAGAGAAGCCGAGTTGAACTGGGTCAAGACAAACACCTTGCGAATGTCGGAATTGATGCAGTTACTGAGGGCAATATCGACAATGCAATATTTCCCTGCCAAGGGCACGGCAGGTTTGGAGCGATGTTTGGTCAAGGGAAACAAACGCTCTCCTCTGCCACCACCTAAAACAATCCCTAGCACATTACTGCAAGTTACACCCATGGAGTCCCTCACTGCCCAATAAGTTCTGTCTTGGGGGGCTTTGAGCTGACTAGATAAGGCTTCCTGAACGGGCTGAAAAATGCGCTCAGATAGGCAGAGAGATTTTAACCTTTAGCAGCCTCGAGTATGTGTCGTGGAGGAGTCTTTAGATCCCAGACAAGACGGAAGAGAGAGAACAGCCGCAAGATATAGTAGGAGATGTCCAATTCCCACCAGAAGAAGCCCTGATTGACCGAGGTGGAATAATAGTGATGATTGTTATGCCAGCCTTCGCCCATGGTCAATAGGGCCAACAGTAGACTATTGCGGCTCGTGTCTGTCGTTTCATAGCGCCGCTTTCCAAACATGTGGCACAAAGAGTTGATGACGAAGGTGCTGTGATATAAGAGGACAGTGCTAATGAAGAACCCCCACACCAGCCCTTGCCAGCCAGTCAATAGAAAGCATCCCAGCGCCAGGACGACCCCGGGGATGACATGAAAATGGTTGAGCCAGCAAAGTTCAGGATACTTGGCAAAATCTTTAATCGCCCCCAAATTCGTATCTTTGTATTTGCTGCACAGAATCCATCCCACATGTGACCACCAGAATCCCAGGCGCTCAGGAGAGTGAATATCTTCCCCTTGATCTGAATGCTGATGATGATGGCGATGATGCGAGGCCCACCAGAGTGGCCCCTTCTGAACGGCTGAACATCCAATCCAGGCCAAGACGAATTGACGCAATCGACTGGTTCGATAAGTTTTGTGGGCAAAGTAGCGGTGGTACCCAGCCGTGATACCAAACATGCGAATCACGTGAAGCGACATGCAAAGCCAAAGCGCTTCCCAAGAAACACCCGTAAAGATTGCGGCAAAACAAGCCAGATGAACTGCAAAAAAAGGTAAACTTTCAACTACCCTGATGCGATTCTCCAACGCAGCCTGAGGCCCCGCGGCGGTAACACTCTCGTGCATGAATTCCTTAATCCCCATTCCTTTGATAAATCCTTTCCGGCCAGAATTTCTAACTGCATTAGCACAAGACTAGGCGTCCAGAAAGACAATCTCAACAATTTTCTCCCACGGAATGTACTGTCTGCACTTCATGGCAGTTGGGTGTTTATTCACAATGAGAAAGTCTGTACTCGAGATGTCCAGGGTATCACTCCCTTGACCCACGGCCGGTTGCATTTTGGGTGGCTGGCCGTATCGTTGGGGAGGGACCATCAGATTTGTGGCACCGAAGTGAAT
>QHZP01000523.1 GCA_003224715.1 Acidobacteriota bacterium
GTTGAGCTTATTTGGTCCTCTTCACGGCGTCCCTCGCGGCTGCAATGGATTCGGAACGGATGCATAGCCCGCGTTAAACCTAAATCCGTGGTATCTGTGTCCACTAATCTTGTGTGGTTCAAGGGGCGGCTTATCTTAGCGCTGTCTGGAAAGCGCCTTGTAATAGTCTTCCACTTGTTTTCGATAAGCTTCAGGGATCTCTTCGTCTTTAGCCAGATGAAGATTTTCTTTAGTTATCAGATGTTGCAGATTTTTGCTCAGGTCAAGCTCCAGTTGCCGGAAACCCTCGATTACGTTGTTTCTCAGCCGCTCCAGTTCTCGCTCGTCCAGCAGAAATTTCATGGAGCTCATCTGCTTCATACGCTCCACCATGTTTTTTAATTGAGTGGCCAGGTCGGGTTGGCCTGTCAAATTCCTTCCAATCTCTTGGGCTTCCTTGAGACGCAACTGATACTCTTTCTCGAACTGGCGCATTTGCTCTGGGGTTAGTCGCCCCGGAGGGGGCAGTTGGCGATCCCCAAAATTAACGGCGGCATTACCCAGATTGGTGCTCCCGTGGTATTGATGTTCCCCATCACTGATGGCGTTCTCGTGAAGCTCTCCCTGTGGGCTGTTACCTCCCAGGGCGGAAGAATTGGAGCTGGGGTTGGCCTGCGTGGTTTGAGAAGACTGGCTGGGGCCTTTTCCATCGGGGCTTTTACCATTTCCCGGGGATTGGCCCGCCTGTTCGCCGGGCTGATCTTCAGAGTTCATTGAGGGAGTGGATCTTTCTTTGGACTGCTCTCCTGGTCCCGTAGATTTCCCGCGGCGACCTTCCTTGCCATTGGGCTGCGGATTGTTGGCATCGGACAAACCCTTGTCAGTTGGCTGTTGCTCCGATGGGCTCGATTTCTGGGACTTGGCTCCGTGAAATTGCTGGAGGCGCCGATTTAGCGAATCCAGATTTCCAATCAAGTCGCCGGTTTGACTCAGAGCCTTGCTTAGCCGATCTTCTGTTGTGGCACTCGCTGAGTTGTCCAGACTCTTTCCGGCAGAGGCAATCTTTTGTTTGAGGTCCTCAAGCATAGCCTGGATATTCTGTTCCCGCTGCCGGGCACTATCTAGCAGGCCCCGAGCAATCATTTGGCCTGCCTGATCGACTTTCTCTTGGATCCGGTTGTCGTGCACAGTATTGCCAGCCGATTGGAGCTTCTGAGAGGTAGCTTTTTGTCGGTTGCCGACTCTTCTAGCCGAAGCAAAGAGGCTTTGTTCCATAGCGTCCAACCCTTTCTTGAGTTGGGTCTTGTCTTGGAAAATCTGACGCTTCCTATTAAAGTCCTTTTCCGCCTGGTCAGAATTTGCTGGGGTGGAAGGCTTGGCGCCATTTTCTGAAGAATTTCTGGTCAGCTCTTCCAGCCCGGACTGGATCTTTTCTTGCTGGCGAGCTAATTGTTCTGCGTCCGCCTGCATGCGCCTTAGATCATCGGAAAGGCCGTTTTTCTGGTGACTATCGAGAAGCTGCTCAGCATCGCTGAGACGGCTGAGCGCTTGAAGCCCACGGTTTTGGGATGTATTGCTGCTGCTCCGGCTTGAATTATTGCGCATCTCCTGGGCTGCTTGCTTCAGTCGCTGGCTGGCTTTCAGAAGCTCTTCGCTCTGAGTTTCGCGAGAGAGCCTCTCCAATTGCCTGGCCAGTTTCTCAGCTTCAGCCTGGAGACTTTGCTGATCGGACCCTCCCGAACCGCTGCCTGAAGCGAATCGGGACGTCGGCATCTGCCTGTTCCGCTCATTCAGTTGTTGTTGGCGCCTCGCCAATTCTTTCAGTTTGCGTGTTGCCTCATCAATCTCGTCGCCTGCCTGCATCGAGTTTCTCTGCTGCAAAGTTTCATATTGGTTCTTGAGCTTGTCCAGTTCCAGTTCAAAGAGTCCCTCGAGTTCTTCGGCACCGAGAGAATTGCTCTGCCCGCCTGAACTATTCCCAAACGCCACCTGAATTTCCTTGAAATAAGCTTCGGCGCGCATGAGGTGTTGCAAGGCGGTCTGCTCCGGGCTGACCGCATCACGGGGTTTATCTTGGGACAGCCATTGATGGGCCGGGGTCATCGCTTCGACGGCCTTAATCAAGTTCTCCGATAACTTTTGAAATTCCTTGTCTCGCGTAGCCAGCGCCCGGCGTTGGATTCGGTCAGATAAGGTTTTAGTCTGCTGCTGGAGTTTTTGCTGGGAAGTGGCTACCAGCTTCAGATTATCTGTATACTCTTTTGGGCCAAAAGCCTTCTTGTCCCGGATAAGTCGCCAGGTGGCGGCCAGAATTTCCTTCTGACGCGCGGAGAGCACCGAGCTGACATCTCCCGCTCCTCCCGCCCCGCCTGCAAACTGGGCTTGGGAGTACTCCTTTCCAAAGGGGCGCACCTCCAAGAAGTAAATATCGCTGGTGGTGGTACTGAGGGCGTCGGAAGCCCTGGCAAAATAGGTGACAAAATCACCGGGCTCCAAGTTGTATTCTTCCAGGAAGAAGGTATGAGTTCCAGAAATGGATTTAGGAATTTCACCTGTTTTTTGCTGGAACAGGTTAACCACACTCTCTTTGCCACCATTGACGGTGAAATGCAGCTCCAGAGAATTGATGCCAAAGTCGTCGTCCGCCTTAACCTCCGTAAGGACTTCTTCCAATTTGGTTGCCTTCTTGTCCCGCCCGGGCTTGAGCAGCGTGACGAGCGGGGGTTGGTCCTCCAGAGCAGTAATGGGGTATTCGTGAGATCCGATGGCGGAAGATTTTGAAAGATCGGTCAGCTCGATTTTATAAGAAGAATCCTTCTTGACTTCGATTCGGCCGCGCAATCTTTTCCCGGCAATGTGCTCCATTGGAATGGAGGTTCCGTCCTCAAGCAGGATTCTGGCAGCGGCCACATCCACGTTGGTGAAGGCTTCTACGTCGACCCGGCTTCCTTTCAGGGCCGAGATTTCGCCACTGTCCTCTTCCTTTTTTGAAGGAAGGCCGGAGTAACGCGGAAAGTTGTAGGTTAAGTCGATTTTCTCCACCTGGGCCAGATCAGTAACGCTAAGGGTGAATTCGGGGGACTTGACATTACCCGCCTGCACGTAATAGTGGATTTTTTCGTTAATATCGAGGAAGAGGAATCCAAAAGAATTGGAGCTCTTCTGCGACTCCATTCGAGTCTTTTCCCAGGTGTGACTACTCTCATAACGGGATAGAAGATTGACCTCCTGAGAATCAAAACCCATCAGTCGAGCTGAAATGAGCTGGTCGGACCCTTTCCTCACCTG
>QHZP01000134.1:0-1834 GCA_003224715.1 Acidobacteriota bacterium
GGCATTCATGAACTGGGTACGTGCCGCATGGGCAATGATCCCAGGAGCTCAGTGCTTAACAAGTTTAACCAGGCGCACGACTTGAAGAATCTCTTTGTTATGGATGGCGGGGCCTTTGTGAGTCAGGGCTGTCAAAACCCCACCCTCACAATGATGGCGCTGACGGTGCGCGCCTGCGAATACCTAGCGGAGGAGTACAAGAGAGGAAATCTTTAGTTGTAAATCTCAAACTCGAGATCGTTGTAAGGAGAAAATGAAGAGGTCCGCTGCCTGCTGACCGCGGAGCTTTGACAAAGAGGACTATCTCCCAATCGCCTCTTTGACGATCTGATCTTCCTTAGGGAACTCGCCCGTTTCTAATTTCGAATAAAGCTTCTTCTCATTTTTAAACACCTCAAAACGGCCATCGTCAAAGGGAACCAGCTCCAACGACTTGATTCTCTGTTTCCCTGCAACCAATAGCTTCTCCGTCAAACTGACGGCGCGGGGCTCGTAATTTCACTTGGCGCAATACTCAATTTTAATCTTCATGGTCTCCTCGAAATAGAATCAAAATGTAGCGAGTAACCTCAGACTGCCGAGGATCCGGTTTCCTTAAGCAGGT
The DNA here is from genome assembly GCA_003224715.1 of Acidobacteriota bacterium. Lineage (GTDB taxonomy): Bacteria > Acidobacteriota > Terriglobia > Versatilivoradales > Versatilivoraceae > QHZQ01. Next base: position 605 of record QHZP01000134.1, read on the forward strand.
GACCCCTCACCCGGCCTGCGGCCACCCTCTCCCACTGGGAGAGGGGCTGGGGGTGAGGGGGACGGCAGATTAACAAACTTGACCAAAGTTTGAACTTCGTCGCCACCAAGTCACCCGAGGCGGTGAGAATGACAAATGGAAAATGCTTTTTCCGGCGAGTCATTCCATTTCCCGTGCCTTTATTTCCGATCTCGACTTTCAGGCAAATTGCGACGGTCTTCGGCTAAATGGGAGGGAAGGCCCAGCTCTCCAACAGTTCTGCGCGGGCTTTGTAGTCCGAAGCGATTACTTTGAGTAGGTCCTGAGCGGAGATCATGCCCTTGTATTTTCCACCATCATCTACGACTAAGAGGTGGTAGATACCGTGCTGCTCCATGAGATGGAGGCATTCTTCGAGGCTCGTCTCGGTTGACACTTTGATCAAGTCTTTTCCCATGATTTCCATGACTCGGACCGAATCCGGGTGGCGATTTTCTGCCGCCACTTTATCGGAGACGTCACTTTGAGACATAACGCCTAAGATTTCTCCATCCTCGTCGCAAACCGCCATCGCTCTTACCCGTCGTTCGCGGAGGTATTTGGCTGCATCATGCGCCGTCATGTTTTCCCGCAGCGAATAGACATCGATACGACTCCCCAATAGATCTGAAACTTTGGCCATATATCCCTCTGTTTGTTCTCCTCTGCGTCGACGCTTGAGAATGTTAGGGGCAGAATCTTATCATGAACCCGGAAGTGTGATTCAACAAATTTCAAGGTTGACAGCCCCTCGACTATGGCTAGGTCAGCATTGGTCCCCTCCCAATACCCTCGGGTGCTTTTTCCTGTTGGGTCACTCTTACTGTTGTGGTTATAATGCCTCTAACTTCAACGGGGTTCGGGCGCCTTTGTCTTCCAGTATTCAGCTAGAGGAACTTGATGCATTTCCATTTTCATTTCTCTAGTGTCAGCAGAGCCAAAAATGTCGGTCAAAAACGTCCACAGATTTGCAAATCCACGCTAAGAGGAAATTCCCCTAATCGTGCTTGACCACGGGCCACCACGTCTAACACTGCTAGTTATGCTCTCTGTCTTCTTGCCAGTCATAAACAACACCTCTATGGAAGGAGCTAAGCGGTTATTTACACCAGAGGATTTCATAGGATTCAAATCCGTCTCGGACGCTCAGATCTCGCCGGACGGAAAGCACGTGGCTTTTGTCCTGGGCAACGTCTACAAACTGGATAGTAA
>QHZP01000134.1:1896-2398 GCA_003224715.1 Acidobacteriota bacterium
TCGCTGGTCCCCCGATGGAAAGACACTGGCCTTTGCTTCGGATCGCCTAGAAGACGGACAAAAGCAAGTCTATTTGCTTCCCTTCGATGGGGGTGAAGCGATGGCACTGACTGACATTAAAGGTGTCATTCCTACGCCACGGGGTCTGAATTCCCTGCAGTGGTCAGCTGACGGGCGTTATCTGGCTTTTCTAAAAGAGGAGCCCCAGACTCTGGAGGAAAAGTTTAAAGCCGAGCAGAATGATGATGCCATCGAGTTTGAGAAGAATCCCAAGTACGTGCGGCTTTGGGTCGTAGAGATTGTTAGCAAGAAAATTCACTGTGCCTCACCCGAGGGATTGCAGATTTGGGAATTCGGCTGGTCGCCCGATGGCAAGCATTTTGTTGCCACGGCTTCCGACGCTCCTTATGAGTGGGCCTGGTATCGCAACCGGTTGGTCCGTTTCCCCTCAGAGGGAGGCACCGCTCAAACTCTGTACCAGAGCCGCAGACAGGTCGCCTTA
>QHZP01000134.1:2418-14484 GCA_003224715.1 Acidobacteriota bacterium
TCACTATCCCGGCCAGCGGCGGACATGCACGGCACGTGACAGCAGGGGCAGAAGCCAGTTTCGGATGGATGGAATGGAAAGGTGACAACCAATCATTCATCGCGGTGGCTCACGAACGTGGTGGAATGAGCTTTTCGGAGATCTCTGCCTCTACCGGTAAACGCAACACGCTCTGGTGGGGGGAAGTAGTCTTTGCTGAATCTCACTGGCCGCGGTTCAGCAGCACTCTGGCCAGTCGCGATGAAAGCAGCGAACTGAAGTCAGGGGCTGCGATGACAATTGCTGTAGTGCGTGAGGATGGCAACCATCCCCGGGATATTTGGATATTGCAATCCACTGGTGAGAATGCGGTGTCCTGGAAACAGCTTACTCAATTGCATCCTCAGACGGCTGAAATTGAAGTTGCCACACCGGAAAGCATCCGCTGGAGGGGCGCCGACGGCTGGGAAATGCAAGGCATCCTGGTCCGCCCCGTCGGTTATCAAGCCGGTAAGAAATATCCGCTGGTCACCTGGGTCCATGGCGGCCCGACTTCAGCCAGCACTTTCCGTTATCCGTCGGACGGGTACGTTCAATTGCTGGCGGCGCGAGGAATGGCAGTTTTTCTTCCCAATTTTCGAGGTTCGGTGGGGTGGGGATTGAAGTTTGCAGAATCGAATGTGGGCGATCTTGGTGGAAAAGACTTTCAAGACATCCTGGCTGGGATCGACCATTGCATTCAACTGGGCATTGCTGATCCGGAACGACTGGGCATCGCCGGTTGGAGTTATGGCGGTTTTATGACTGCTTGGGCTGTTTCGCAAACGACCCGGTTCAAGGCCGCCGTCATGGGCGCAGGGATTTCCAATTGGTTGAGCTTTCACGGCAACAGCGTATTGTCAGATTGGGATGCGATGCATTACAACGCCGATCCTTACGAGCGCGATGGCGTTTACCAGCATTTTTCCGCTATCAATTATGTGAAGCACATTAAAACGCCGACTCTCATTCTACATGGCGAAAAGGACGGCGATGTGCCTCCGGAGCAGTCCTACCAGTTCTTCCGCGCTCTTAAGGACCACCAGGTCGAAACAGAGCTGGTGATCTATCCCCGGGAAGGCCATGGCCCCAATGAGAAGATGCATCTGCTCGACTTAACCAGACGGATTCCGGCCTGGTTCGAGAAGTATTTGCTAGGAGCTCCGCATGAAAACTAAACGGATGGGCAGAACTGGCCTCAAAGTCAGCGAAATCTGCTTGGGCACCATGACCTTCGGCAAGCAGGCCGATGAAACCACGTCCTCTGCGATTATAGATTTGGCTGCTGAAGCGGGCGTTAATTTTATCGATGTCGCAGATGTCTATCCCGTTCCCCCTTCCTTTGATCTAGTGGGGCGCACGGAAGAAATTGTTGGGAGGTGGATCAAGGGGAAACGCGATCAATTCATCCTGGCAACCAAATGCGGTAATGCTATGGGAGAGAAGCCCAATGACTCAGGCCTTTCCAGGAAGCACATCCTGGAAGCGATTGAGGCCAGCCTGGGCCGGCTCCAGACGGACTATGTGGATCTCTACTATGTTCATCAACCGGATCCGGAGACGCCGATCGAGGAGACGTTGCGGGCTCTAGAGGACGTAGTCAGGAGCGGGAAAGCACGCTACCTTGGTTGCTCCAACTTTACCGCCTGGCAGATTGCCAAATCGCTCTGGAGCAGCGATAAATTAAATCTTTCCCGTTTTGATGTGATTCAACCTCGTTACAACCTGCTCTTCCGCGAAATCGAAAATGAAGTGATTCCTTTATGTCGTCATGAAGGACTGGGCATTGTTGCTTACAATCCCCTGGCTGGCGGATTTCTAACCGGCAAATATCAGCGAGGTGTTGAACCAGGCGATGACACCCGCTTCGGGCTTTTCAAGGCTTCCACGAGCCTTTATCGGGAACGTTACTGGAAGCAGCACCATTTTGAGGCTGTTGAACAGCTGAAAAGATTCTTTGAGCTGCGCAAAAGACCACTACTGCACGTTGCCCTGACGTGGGTGCTGGCACAACCGGAGGTGACCTCGGCCATCGTGGGCGCCAGTAAGCCTGAGCAACTCAAGCAGAGCCTGGGAGCTTTGCAATTGAAACTGGACACAGAGGAAATGAAATTTTGCAACTCGATCTGGTTTACATTGCCGCGGGCCAGCGATCCTAGATTTGCGTTGAGATAACCCGAAAAAGTAAAAAACAGATTTAACCACAAAGACACAAAGGACACCAAGTTGAGAGGAGGACTGGGATTCCTTTCAAAACAATATCTGCGGTAGGGAACCGAGAGGTATTTTCAAACAAGGACATTTTTGGATCCTTTTCTTTACTCTGTGTACTTGGTGCCTTTGTGCTGAACTCCACGGTCGTCCGCTTCCAGTTGAAACATCCAAAACTCAGTGTCCGGAATGTGCTCGTGTATCTAGCTGGCACCCACTTTCCCTCAAACAAAGACTGATAAAACCCACAAAGCCAGACCGGTTGAGACAAATCTAGTCCTGCTAGGAACGCCAAATGCATCCGACACAAAACACAAAAATGCTAACAATAAAAGCAACTTATGAATGCTAAGCATCATGACCAGCCTCCTCATCATTTATGCTTCTCCTTCGGATACCAACACCTCCTATTCTCTCAGCTATTTTGGCAGACTATTTGGCTTGACGAAAGTTTGAACTTCTCGGCCACCAAGAAACGCTAGCGCAATCCACAAATTTTGTTTCCCTGTTGTTTTTCATTCTCAGTCGACCGATAATGAATGTTATCAGTTTCATTGTTGCGGGCTGTCTTCAACGGTTACTAAGGAGTCCCTTTCATAAGTACGCTCACGGAGGCTTTTCGATTTCTTCGCACCTTCAAGGGCGTAAGGGTGGGTCATCATATACGTGACCGTAAATGCGCACTAAGGTTGGAAGGCATTCATGTTCCAGGTAAGGCCGTTTCATTATGGGAAAACATGGCTAGCCATGTTGTTTGCCTTTGTCTTTAGCGCTGCATCTATGGCAGCTGAACAAGACCGTAAGGAAGAGACTCAAAAATCCTCCAAAGATACACAAAAACCCTCCTCCTTCACCTTCAAGGTGCCGGTGGACGTGGTGGTGGTCAATGCCACGGTAACTGACAAACAGGGGAACTCGGTCAAAGACCTCACTGTTGACGATTTCAAGGTCTACGAAGATGGCAAGCTCCTCCCGATTCACACCTTTGCTCTGGAGTCCTATAAAGCCGAGCAAATCACCGACAAGAATGGCAAGGTGGCCGATAGAGGGACTAGCCCGGGCAGGGAAGAGCCCGGTTTCACGCAGGCCCGTTTCCTCAGCCTGTTCATTGACGACCTGACCGTCTCGTCTATCGAATTGTTTCCTCAAGCCATTGGGGCGATGCAAAAGTTTGTCTCGGAAGACCTGGGGCCGGGTGACCAGGTGGCCATCCTGTCGGGCTCGGGACGCGCTCAGTATCCCTTTTCCGGTGACAAGGCTCAGTTGCTGAATGAGCTGACTGACCTCTATAAGAAGATCAATGTGAGTTCGGTTCTCAAGAAGGATTGTCCGGAGATGACGGACTTGCAAGCCCAAAACATTCGCGAAAATACGCCTGATTCCCGGTCCCTGGAGGTGGCGGTGATCGAGACTATCATTTGCCAACATCTGGACAATGAGCCCAACAGCAGCCAGATTGCCACCAACATGGCACGCTCCACTGCGGCATTCCAATATGAAGAGACCCAATATCGCAACCGTACCCTGCTTGCTTCTTTGCGGCAGCACATCCGCTCTTTGAAACATTTTGAGGCCAAGAAATCCGTGATTCTTTTCTCGGATGGCTTTCTCTCGGAGCAGCTTCGTTATGAACTTCAGGAAGTAGTTGACATGGCTCTGCGGGCCGGCGTGATCGTCAACACTATCGATATCCGCGGCCTTTTCACCGCCCAATATCGGGCCAGCGATCGAGTCATGGTGGGCAATACCGTTGCATCGCAGGCGGTCCTCTCGCAGAAACCTATGCTGCGCATTGAGGACGCAATGCGGCAGGCAGACCCTCTGGCCCAGTTGGCTAACGAAACCGGCGGCCTGTTCTTCAAGGACAATAATGACCTTCACGCGGGCATCCAGAAAATCAGTGATAACCAGTCTTTTTACTATGTCTTGACCTATGCCTCCCCGGCCGCCAAATCCGATGGACGCTACCACAAGATTAAGTTAGAAATTTCTCGACCGGGATTGCGAGTCAACCACCGAAAGGGTTACTATGCGCCCAAGGAACAAATTTCGTTTGAGCGGCGTAAGAAGGAAGACATCATGGAAGCCCTGCAGGCTCCAGGTAATCTGAATGAGATTCCGATGCAGCTTTCTTACAACTATTTTCAATTGGAGGATGCCAAGTACCAGTTGGCGCTGCTGACGAGAGTGAATATTCGTGGTTTACAGTTCCTGGAAGAGGATGCGCGGCACAAAAACCTGATTCATCTCGTAGTGGTAGCTTTCGACGAAAACGATCGCTACGTGGACGGATTAGAGAAATCGATGGAATTGAATCTGACTGACCCTAGCTACGCCGCGATGCTTGATTACGGGTTCACTTCCAAAGTGGATATCAAAGTTCCGCCGGGTCGTTACAAGATCAGGGCCGTGGTTCGAGAAAGCAATCGAACCAAGATGGGTTCCATCAAGAAGACCATCGAAGTGCCATGATGAGTCAACCGGGGTTTGAACCCAGGGTGCCGTCCAAGTTCCTGACCCTCCCTGACGGTCGGGCCACTGAACAGGCCAGGCTCAACTCAGTAGCCCGCGCGTCAGCGAGGGCTGTGGCTCAGCCCAATCACTTGCCGGACTTGGACGGGACTCGGGGTTTGAACCCAGGCCAACTGAAATAGAACTGGCGCTGAGGATGAGAAACAGAACGACAACGAAAACCGAACCTTCAATCTTCAAACTCTTGGGAGGCGTTATGCAGATTCATTCATTAAGTACAAATAGAACTCAACGTCGAGGCGTTTGGGCGGGATTGTTTGTGGCTGCGTTGCTTGAGCTGATGATCGTCTCGCAAACGCAATTCACTGCTTTACTGCTGGCAGCGCCTGCCCAATCGTCAGGGAGCACCCTGCGTGTGGATGTGGAACTCATTACGGTTGAAGTGATCGCCCAGGATAAAAAAGGTAAGCCTATCCTGAATATGAAGAAGGAAGACTTTCGGCTTCTTGAAGAAGGGAAACAGCAGCAGATTGTCACCTTTGATGCTGTCAGCGACAAGAGCGAGCAGCCCTTGCCAACCAGCTTAGCTGACGTCGAGGATCAGCCCCACCGAGGAAAGGTAGTGTTGATCTTGTTTGACGATAGCACCATCACTCCATCCCAAACCAAGTTCACTCGGGATAGTGCCGAAACTTACGTCAAGCAACATATGAGGTCGTGGGACCTCTTTGGAGTAGCCTCTTATGGCCTCAGTTTGAAAATTGTTCAGAACTTTACTCATGACGTGGCAAAGATTATAGAAGCCATTCGTCAGCCTGCCCTTTCTTATGCCAACCCTGCTCTCGGATCTAACAGGACCCGTGAAGATCAGCAGCCAGCGGATATTTCAGGCCGGAGAGAACGCACCTCGCCGGGTGGATCCTTGGGCCAAAATCCGGTAGCGACTCAAGAAACCAAGTTCCGCGCCATAACGGTCTTGCGGACACTGAATTCCCTGGCGTCTTCCATGTCGCGGGTGAGAGGCCGCAAATCGATCCTGCTTTTCTCGGAAGATTTCTCCATTACCTCCGATGCCCACACAGAACTTCGCAACGCCGTTGACAATGCCCAGAGATCCAATGTCTCCTTTTATACCATCGATGCCAAGGGTCTTAACTCTAATACACAGGGATCACAGAGCTTCTTGTCGACGCCAAAAACTCGCAGGACGGCAGACTCCGACCGGCCTGGGCTGTTGTCGTTGGGGGCGATTGCCAAACGTTTCTTTCCCGTGACCGATCTACTCAACAACCAGTCGACGTCCGCTCTGGTTTCTTCCATGTTTCAACAGAAGACTGGAGGCGGGCAAACCGGTGGAGGTCAAGGGGGACAAACTGGCGGCGGGACTGCGCCAGGCGGAGCAGGGACGGGAAGCGGAAATACTGGAGGAAGTTCCGGGACCAGTCGTGACGGGAGCTCAGGAAGCAGCCAGCCGGGCGACCGATCGACGAATGATTCGACTTCTCCGCTGAACCGAAATGATCGCTCGGGCAACCGCGACGTCTTCGGAAGAGACCAGTCTCCCAACTTCGAAAGAGAGTCGACTGTGGACCACATTTTACGTTCTCTGGCCCAGGATACCGGAGGCCTGGCCATATTCAATACCAACAACCTGAATGAAGGCCTCGACAAAGTCGATTTGGAACTGAGCAACTATTATGTCCTGGGTTTTTATTCGAACAACCCGAAACGGGATGGCAAGTTTCGCAAGCTGGAGGTCAAGACCGAACTTAAGGGAGCCAAGTTGAAATACCGGAAAGGTTACACCGATCCTCGCCCCCTGGATGCTTTGGCCGGATCGAAAGGGGAGCGCTCCCTGATGACCGCTATTTCTTCACCAACTCCCGTAACCCAGTTGCCCGTGGCTTTTCGCCCGGTTTATTTCTATGATTCCCCAGAACTCGCACGCATTCCGATCGCAGCCAAGATTAAACGCGGAACCCTTGAACTCAAGAAAAAGGGAGGGCAACTCGTTAATGCTGTGGACATCATGGGAGTGGCCTACGCAGAGGACGGAAGCGTGGCGGCTCGATTCAGCGAAACCTTAAACATTGTGGTGGACAAAGAGAAGGAGGAGCTTTTCCGCAACCAGGACATCAGTTATCGCAACTATCTAAAATTGCGGCCTGGAAAATATCAAGTGAAAGTCGCCATGGCTGATGAGAAAGGTAAAGTTGGGACAGCCGAGCAGACTCTGGCCGTTCCTCCCATGTCCACCTCCGGCTTGTCCGCCAGCAGTCTGGTGGTAAGCCAGCAACTCGCTCAACTGCCGGAGCTAATTCAAAATCTCCAGGCTCGATTGCTGGATGAAACGGACCCGCTCATCTACAAAGGGTTCCAAATCTCGATGCCAGTGGAAAATCAGATTAATCGCCAATATCCGATGGCTATCTTCTACAAGCTTTACAACCTGAAAGGCGATGAGCCCAGCAAGTCGCTTACAGCCAAAGTTCAATTTACGGACGAAAAGGGTCAGGTTAATGCCTTTCCGCCAATTGCGCTGGATCAATCTGCTTTCGTTACCGGGCACGGAGAAGTTGCCATTGGCCTCAATCTCCCGGTTAAGGATTTAGCTCCCGGAAAGTATCAACTAAAGGTTGAAACCACCGATTCCTCAGCCAATCAAGCTATATCCAGTCAAACCGAGCTGATCTTGCAATGAGGTAGTCTCGCCGCTCCCTTACGCCCGGGGTACAGTACCTGGCAGCTGATCAGTATCGGCGCGTGAGCGGGCGGCCGAATCACGCCTCAAAAATCAATTCCTCGATGAGGTTCGCCTTTCGCTTGAGTTGACACCAATGGTCTCAAGACACAGGTGACAAGAAAAAAGCCGCTCGACACCCGATGAGTCACCGGAAAAAGCTTCGACCTACCGAATGGGTTGTAAACAATAGGGGCCCGGCTCCGAGCACCCTCCTATTTGTATTGTTGTTCTCCATACAGTGTCAGCTTGGCCTGGCGTTAAGTGACTGCGATGATGAAAAGGTCACAGCTCAAATTCGTCTCGACTCCCAACATCCCTGGCGACCTCCGTTTGGACTCGAGCGTGTGGGGCAACCACTAACTGCAGTTGTTGAAGTGACAGCGGAAGAGCGACCCCATCGGGAGTACTGGCTCGCAGCCCTTGTGGGTGGAAGGGAAGTAGAGCAGCAGTCCTTTCACTTGTCTGGCGGCTCGGCGGGAGCCTCGCCCTCCCGATCTGAAGCACCATACACCGGAAGAGCCACGTTTGCTATTTTTCCTGATGAACTGGCCTTGTTCGCGAAATGCCGCTTCCAGGGTGAGCCCACTGAAATAGCAAGATACCGGGTGCCGCCTGCACTTTTTGAGGCTGATGCCATCGCCCAACCGGAAAGTCGGATTAATCCGGTGGACTTGGGAACGGTTCTTGTTCCGAATGACTGGCTGCTGTTAGGCGGCAGGCAAAAAGGCAGTGTTGACCTCGCTGCGATCTCACGCTCCGCCGATGTCCCAGCAGCACGAGCTTTGGCATGGTTCGAATCAGCGGCCGGCAACAGACTGACCGTGGGAATCAAACTCGAGAAGAACCGCAAGGCGCAAGTTAGACTGCCTCTGCCGGTGGTGCCTGCAGGCCGAGAACGTGACGTCCTCCATGTTTCGATCACAGATAGCCATGGCAGCGAGCTCTGGCACAAGGCGATTCGAACCATGTTGGTGGAGAACCCGCCCCAAGGATCAGAATTCGGAGCGGCTGAGATCAAGTTGCGTTTTGACGCCCCCATCTCAGTTCGGGATCCCAGAACGGGGGCGCTCTCATCTATAAACTATGAGGGAGCCTGGCCGGCTCATCTCAAGGATGTCGTAGTGCATCTTCCCAATGGCTCTCGTTTTGTTTTCTGGAGAGGTTCCTGCTATATCCCATTTTGGGCGGGGAAACACAACACCGGGATGAGCTATGAGTGGGCTGAAACGACTCCACCAGCAGACGGTTTCACGGATTCGGTGGAACCGCTGATGGACAAAGAACTCCGTTACAGCCGGGTAGAAATCATCGAGTCGACTCGCTCTCGGGTCCACGTCCGCTGGACTTACCAGGCGACGGACTTCATGTACAAGGTCTGGGGTGATTCTCCGGTGGAAGACTACTATTTCTATCCGGACGGCTTTGGAACGCGTGTTCTCACTCTGACCAGCGCTCCTGAGGCCAAATATGAAGTGCAAGAGATGATCATCCTGACGCCACAGGCCGCTTTCCCTTTTCAGGTATTGCACCCTAAGATGGTTGACATCCTGTTTATTGACGGGCAGAGGCGCGAAATCACGTTCCCACCAGAGGGCACGCCTGGCTCCGCACCGGGATCTTTCTCACGTCAGGGAGTTGGGGAACCCCGGGATGTTCCCGCAGTTTACCGGGTTCGCCTCCACCGGGACGACACCCAGACCGCGATTTCGTTTAATCCCATCGATACGCATCTCCCTAAACATCTTTTCTCGCCATTCTACGACCGGGGCGTGATGGTGACCCCGGCCTACTGGGGCAGCCACTGGCCGCTGGCGCGGGGAAACACCACAGGATGGACGATCGACGACCGGATCTTTCTCACTCCTTCTCATAACAGTGTGTTGAGTTGGGGACTGGACAACCAAACACCGCTCCATGCCTGCACCCTGCAAACCATTGACACCCTCGGTCGTTCCAGGTGGATGACATCCCGGCGCTATGCGTGGCTGATTGGAATGACCGATGCGCCAGATAGCCGACTGCTACAGTGGGCTCAGAGTTTCAAGAACCCACCTTCTCTGGAATTGAAGGGGGCTCACCTGGAACCGGACGCGAGCTATGTTTCCGAGCGACGAGCGATCCGACTGATCGTGACCGATCCCGGCGTGACCATCACCTTAAAGCCTGTCGTTCCCTGTATCAACCCGGTCTTTGAGTTGAGAGCAGCGCCCCGCGAGCTCAAAAGTATCAAACTGGGAGATCGGACACTCACGAGCAAAGAGTACGCTTGGGATGGACGAACTCTCTGGCTGAGTGCCGACATGAGTGACGTCACCAGCGTCAAACTCGAGTTTGCTGGAGACCAACCTTAAACGCGCTTTCGCCAGCTTGTGGGTTTTTTTTCGCATCCTTAACCTGAGAAAACGGCAGTTAGCGACAGAGGCACCGAGACCACCAAGGGCTAGATCTCTCAGGGCGAGGATTAAAACGCCTGAAAAGTGGTCCCCTTTTTCCACTGGCTCTGTGTTTTCCGTGACTCCGTGGCAATTTCAACTGCCGGATTTAGGTTAATCAGCTCATCTGGTGGCTGCGGATGACAATTATCAAGTTGGGCAAAAATCGGCGAAAGGGCTTACCCCTTTATGGACGTTACGACGAGAATTTTGTCCTCATTTCGCGGAGGTCTGCGAGCCCAAAGTGCCAGCGAGGATCAGTGGCGATGACCCTCGCTTGCGCTTCGGGCTCCCTGTCAGGTGTGGGGCAGGAATATAAAGAAGCGATGCTGAAACACTAGAAAATAAACTTCAACGCCAATTGGACGAGTCGTGGTTGATTCGCTTGAGAACTGACGACCCCCAGTTGTGGCGTCCCTACGGTGCTTCCCGGAGGTCCGAACTGGGCATGGTTAAAGAGGTTAAAGAATTCTGCTCGGAACTGGATGGCCATCGCGCCTTCCTGTGCCAAAGAAGTGCTCTTCAGAATAGCAAAGTCGAAGTTGGAAGCCCCATCCCAGCGGACGTTTGGAAGGACTCGGCCAACATCACCAAAAGTAAATGACGGCGGCTGGACGAAGCAGCTGGTGTTAAACCACCTGTTCAATCGCTCTCGGGCAGGCCCGGTCAATGCGGCACTGCTCGAACACCCTGGTGCGTTTGGGTCATAATTAGGGCGCGATCCGCCCCCAAAAGAACCCGTTAAGTTGGAAGCTGTGTACATCGTCACCGGCATGCCACTCTGGAGCGTGGTAATGCCCTGCAGCCCCCAGCCGGAAACAAGCTTCTCAGCCACCCCGCTTGGGCTGCCGAGGAATTTCTTTCCTTTACCGAATGGCAAGTCCACCACATAGCTAATCACGAGGCGCTGAGGAACATCGAAATTCGATACCGATCGCTCTGCCTTTAAGTTGTACCAATTTTGGGTTCCCCACGGGGCACCGGCTGGCTCAAGCCAACCGGTGATGCTGTCTACGTCGCTAATGAGCTTCGATGTCGTGTACGAGGCCAATACGCTCTGGCCGCCGCTGAACCGCTTTTGGACCTTAAGCTGAAAAGAGTGGTAGATCGAACGTCCGACATTCATCACAGGCTGTATCCCGTCATACTGCGGGAAGGGACGCAAGAGCTGACCGGCTGGGACGGTTGCCCCTGTCAAGCCCCCCTGGGTAATCACCCCGTAGTACGGATTCGCGACTGGCTTAAAGAGATCATTTCCCAGGGCCATCAATTGTGGAGATAATTGGTCTAGTTGCCCTCCGAGTAACGGCAGGTGGGTCCCCTTGGAACCGGCGTAGGCCGCATCGATAAACACCCTACCCGGCAGTTCTTGTTGAAGATCGAAATTCCATTGCTGGACATAGCTATATGGGTTATTTGGAATTTGCGTGTTCCATAACCCCGTGCCCAAAAGCAACTTCTGATAAACCGGATCGCGACCAGGAGCTGGTTGAACGCCCGAAGGAAAAGGATTCCGAAGAAGATTGCGAGGTGTGAGGCCTCCATCGATTGAATTCGCAAACGGCGTGCTGTACAAGTTCACTGGGTCGACGGCAGGATTTGATCCGAACCATGCAATGCTGTTGGGCAGCCAGAAGATACCATACCCACCACGCACCACCGTACTGGGCGTTAGCTGATAGGCAAAACCGAATCGAGGACCATACTGGTTCTTGTCGAGATCAAAGCCAGTTCGGCTACTTCGAAGGGGTGACCTCACCAAAGCCAAGACGCCTTTTGCCGGCAATGCCGTTGACTGGACCAAAGGATCCGGAGCGTCAAGCAAAAAAGTGCTGATCCGGTCGTACCGTTCGGAAAAGGGACCATCCTGGCTATAGCGGAAACCAAGGTTCACGGTCAGCTTTTTGGTTAGGTGGAAATCGTCCATCACGTATCCCGCCCGGTAGATCTGCTGCGTAGCGACCAGGGGATTGAAAAACAATCCGCCTCCCCCTCCACCCGTTCCCAACATGAACGAGGCAAATCCGAAGCCTCCCACTGGAGTGAACGGGCCAGCGGCTGTAAAATCCGGAGCAAAGCTGAAAATGCCGCTCGGAGAGTTGACCTGAGCGTAATTAAACCGGCTGATACGGAAATCCCCTCCTAATTTGAGCGTGTGCCGTCCTCTGATCATGGAAAGATTCGGCAGGA
>QHZP01000134.1:14504-16153 GCA_003224715.1 Acidobacteriota bacterium
TTACGGATTGTGCTGCCGGTTTCCTGGGAGCAGAAATCCGAAATCTGTGAGACGCAGATGTTGGGCAGAGTGCGGAAAGAAACCACATTGTTCAAAGGTGCCCATCCGGGTCCCAACTGCCCCAGATCATAACCAGTGCTCCCTGGAGTTCTGCTATAGCCGTTTCGCAAGTAGGAGAGTTCCACGTCGAGGACTGTCGTCGGGGAAAAGGAATAGCTGTCAACCACAACCACTTGCTGTGTGGTGGTTACTTCCGGCGTCCCAATCTGGAGCGGATAGGCATCCGTATTGAACGGATCGATCGCCAGATTGTTGTACTTGTTGATGGTGTAGCGGAAGAACATTCTCTGTTTTTCGCTCACATTCTGGTCAACCCGAACGGTGAGCGCGTTCATGTTTCCACCTTGACTGGCATTCCCAGCCCAATTATTCACATGTGTAAAAGGCGCACCTGCAAGGTTAGGCATGCCCCAAAGGTTTGCCAGAACTTTCGCAGCCGGATCCAGCCTTTCCGGGCAAATGACATTCAGAGCTCCGTTGCAACTGATCTAGTCGCGGACATACTGGCCTGTCGTGGAGTCAAGCCGCGTGGTAAAGGGATCATAGATGGGGATCAGATTTCCTTGAGCATCCCGGAGGTTTGAAAAGTCGCCACGCCGCCAGGCTTCTTCTGGTACACTGAACAACAAAGGCAAACCCTGGCGAAGCCTGAACCCGTCAAAACTGGCGAAAAAGAAGGTCTTGTTCTTCCGGATCGGCCCTCCGGCATTTCCCCCAAACTGGTTCTGTGTAAAGGCGGGAACGCCTAATCCAGCTGCATTGTTGAAGAAGTTGTTAGCATTCAGGACCTTATTGCGAAGGAATTCGTAGGCATAACCGTGGAAACGGTTTGTTCCCGATTTGGTCGAGAAGCTGATAATGCCCCCGGCAAAGCGATCGTACTGGGCCGGCAAGTTGTCGGTCTGGACCTTGAACTCTTGCAATGCATCTTGAGTTGGCACCAGGGCCAGCAAGTTAACATAACCACTCGTATTCAGGGGTGCGCCATCCCAGTAAGCCGCGCTCTGGTTGGCTGCGCCGCCGTTAATCTGGAAATTGCCCTGTGCGAAAGGATTGAGTGTGACTGGATTCTGCCCTGATGATCCCTGCGGAACCACGCCTGGAACTAGCGATACGAGGGCAAGGGGGTTGCGCCCATTCAGAGGCAGTTCGTTAACCGCTCGAGTCTCCACTACCTGGCCCAACGAGGAACTTTCTGGTTGGATCAGCGGCGTCTCGCCGGTAACGGTGACTTCCTGCGTCACCTCGCCTAGCTTCATCGCAATGTCGATCCGTACGTTACTGTTGACTAAAACTGTGATCGCTTCCTGGGTAAAGTGCGTAAAGCCGGACTTTCCTGCATCCACTTTGTAGTTTCCCGGAGACAGATTAAGAAACTTATAGAAACCGGTAGGATCAGTCTGGGTTGTGAGTTTCGCGTTGGTTCCCAAGTTGGTCAACGTCATCGTGGCTTCAGGAATGACCGCTCCGGTGCTGTCAGTTACTGAACCGCTAATCGAGCCGCTCACAAAAGCTTGACCCCATGCAAACGAGCCAGCAAGGAAGAGTACAGTTATGCCCACTAAGACGGGGAGCAACCCCACCATGCC
>QHZP01000524.1 GCA_003224715.1 Acidobacteriota bacterium
CATCTTCTCTATTGCACTGTCTGCGATAACAACAACGGTAATTGCACCGTCCACAACACAACCAAACTGCTGGCTATCGAACACCAGAGCATTCCATTTCGCTCCAAGCCGTACGAGGTCGACAACACGAATCCGTTCTACCGCTACGACCCGGACCAGTGCATTTTGTGTGGCCGCTGCGTGGAGGCCTGCCAGAACGTTGAGGTCAATGAAACACTCTCTATCAACTGGGAAGATCCCAATCCAAGGGTGCTCTGGGACGGCGGGTCGACGATCGGAGAATCAAGCTGTGTCTCATGCGGTCACTGCGTGACGGTCTGTCCTTGCAACGCGCTGATGGAGAAAACCATGCTGGGCTATGCAGGCTTTTTCACCGCCTTGCGGAAGTCTGCGCTCAACGGCATGATTGACATGGTCAAGGGGATTGAACCGGAAACCGGCTACGGAACCATTCTTCAGGTCTCCGAGGCGGAAGAGGCGATGCGGGAGCACCGCATCCGCAAGACGAAAACAGTTTGCACATACTGCGGCGTGGGGTGCAGCTTCGACGTCTGGACTAAGGATCGCCACATTCTCAAAGTGGCACCGGAGCACGGCCCAGCCAACGGGATTTCCACTTGTGTGAAGGGGAAGTTCGGCTGGGGTCACATCAATAGCGCGGACCGCCTCACCACGCCGCTGATTCGCGAGGGAGGCAAGTTTCGCGAGGCCAGCTGGGACGAAGCACTCAGTCTCGTCGCCCGCAGACTGTCGGAGATCAAAGCGAACGATGGACCAGACTCCATCGCACTGATCTCCTCTTCCAAGTGTACCAATGAAGAAAGCTACCTCATGCAAAAATTGGCGAGGGCCGTGATTGGTACAAACAACGTCGACAATTGTTCCCGCTACTGCCAGTCACCGGCGACCATGGGTTTGTTCCGCACGGTGGGCTACGGCGGAGATTCGGGTTCCATTTCCGACATGGAGAAGGCCGATCTTGTGCTTATCATTGGCAGCAACACGGCGGAGAGTCATCCGGTCATTGCCACCCGGGTGAAGAGCGCTCACAAGCTGGACGGGCAGAAGCTCATTGTCTCTGACTTGCGTGGGCATGAAATGGCAAGACGGGCAGATCTCTTTTTGCACCCCAGGCCCGGCACCGACCTAGTCTGGCTAAGCGCGATCAGTCGCTATCTGCTGGACACTGGGCAGGCCGACACAAAGTTCCTGGATCAGTGGGTGAGCGGGTTGGAGCAGTACCGAAAGAACCTGGAGCCCTTCGCCATGGAAGCGGCCTCTCGGATTAGTGGTCTGCCAGTGGAAACTCTGACCACCGTGGCACGAATGATTGCGGACGCGAAGAGTGTTTGCATCCTGTGGGCCATGGGAGTCACGCAGCACAGCCAGGGTTCTGATACGTCGACGGCCATTTCGAACTTGTTGCTTATCACCGGGAATTACATGCGCCCGGGAACCGGCGCTTATCCGCTGCGCGGGCACAATAACGTGCAAGGAGCCAGCGACCATGGCGCCATGCCGAACATGCTGCCGGGTTACCAACCGGTGGATGATCCCGAAGTGCGCCAGCGATTTGAGACTGGTTGGAAGGTCCAGTTGCCTTCCACCGAGGGACTGGACAACCACCAGATGGTGGAAGCCATCCATGGCGGCAAGCTCAAAGCCATGTATCTCATGGGCGAGGAAATGAGCATCGTGGACTCCAATGCCAACTATGTCGCCGACGCATTCGCCAAGCTCGACTTCTTTATCGTGCAGGACATCTTCTTCAGCAACACGTGCCGATATGCCGATGTTGTATTGCCGGCTGCGCCCAGCCTCGAAAAGGAAGGCACTTTCACGAGCACGGAACGACGTATCCAAAGACTCTATCAAGTCTTCGAACCGCTTGCAGGCTGCCGGCCAGATTGGAAAATTGTCCAGGATGTTGCCAATCACTTAGGTGCCGGCTGGCACTATCAACACCCTTGCGAAATCATGGATGAAATCGCCTCCTTGACACCGATGTTCGCAGGAGTGAACTACGAGCGGCTCGAGGGCTACAAATCCCTGCAATGGCCAGTTGCTGCTGACGGGACCGATGAACCTCTTCTGTACACCAAGGGCTTCGCTTTTCCGGATGGGAAAGCGAGGTTGTTTCCGGTCTCCTGGGTCGGTCCCACCGATTTACCCAACGCCGAATTTGACTTGCATCTGAACAACGGCCGCTTGCTCGAGCACTTCCACGAGGGGAATCTGACTTACCGCACGGAAGGAATTCGGGAGAAAACGCCCGACACTTTTGTGGAAGTCTCCCCCGAGCTTGCCGAAGAACGCGGAATTCAAAGTGGAACGTGGGTCCAGCTTGTCTCCCGCTACGGCCAGGTTCGGGTTCGCGCCTTAGTCACTGACCGGGTGCAGGGACGAGAACTGTATATGCCGATGAATTCCACTGAGAGTCCTGTGAACCGGTTGACCAGCAGCCACACCGATCCTGTCACAAACACCCCCGCCTACAAGGAGGCCAGCGTTCACCTGAAAGTATTGACCGAAGTCGGCGAGAGTCCACTACCCCGTACCAACCCGCGCTTCGGTCAGCCGACACCGCAGCAAGGGGTCGAGGTGGAACGCAAATGGAAGCGGCCGGACTACCGGTTCCCGGGGAATGCGCTGATTCAAATCAACACCAGGTAGGAGGTATCGACTCAAATGGCTCAACCGATTCCATTGCTAGTGCGGCCCCAGAACGGGACTGGCGCCGACGGAGCCCTGCGCGATGCGCCGCACAAGCACGCGGAAGCAATCCTGTCGGCACTGGAGTTGCTGCAACTCCTGCATGACCGCGGGGTGTTGAATCTGCTGCGTGGTGTGTTGGGCGCCGCTGACCAGTTGGTCGACATCGTGACCGCCGCCGTCGACACTCCTGAATCTCTGCGCGCCATTCGCAATTTCATATTGTTGACGAAATTCTTCAGCAGCATCCCTTCAGACGTTTTGAGCAGCTTGGTTCACACCGTTGTGGAAGGAGCAGAGCGGGAAGAGACGCACCAGGCGCCTGGGTTGCTGCACCTGCTGCGCAGGCTCCGCAGCGAGAACAGCCGGCACGCCATGGCGGTAGTGCT
>QHZP01000135.1 GCA_003224715.1 Acidobacteriota bacterium
TCCGGACCCGGGCTGAGGAACAGGGACGGTGTGGAAGGAATCCGTTCAAACAGCAAGGGTTCGCTGGCTCGAACACGCAAATCAGAATGGAAACGTTTCTGCATCACGCCGTCGTTGAGAGCGTTATCAATCGCCAGCAGACTCATTCCCTGATGATGGGCCATGTAGGCATAAATAATAACGCCCCTCTCGCCTTCTGGACGACGCTCGCGCGTGTAGTCCAGGGCTTCATAAAAGCCTTTTCCGCCTTGCATGCCCGCCTGGCTGAGTTTTCTTAGATTCGACACCGCCGCGACCGGATCCACCAGCAGCGCCAGTGTGGTAGCGTAAGGGGCCACCACCAGGTCTTCGTCTAAACCACGCTTAAGGCCGAGTCCTGGAACTCCAAAGGCCCGGTATTGATAAATTTGATTTGAATCCAACGCGCTAAAGGCCGACTCGGATATCCCCCAGGGGATGCCCCGCTCCCGTCCATATTCGATCTGGAGATTCACTGACTCGCGGCAAGCTTGTTCGAGCAGGGAATTTTCAAACGCTCGATTGAACAAAAGCGGCATGAGATACTCAAACATCGTACCGCTCCAGGAGAGCAGAACCCGTCGCCCATTGGACGAGACAAACGGTCGCCCCAGCGCCAACCAATGATCCACGGGAACATCACCCCGGGCAATGGCCACCAAGCTGGTCAGGCGAGCCTCACTGGCCAATAGGTCGTAGTACGAGGAATCCCGCAGTCCTGTCCCCACGTTGTAGCCAATCGAAAACACCTTGCGGTTCGGATCGTAGAGAAACCGCAGGTCGATGCTTTCACCCAGATGACGCATACGGCGGACTAAGATTTCCGCCTGCTCGAGAATTTCACAGGCATGCCGGCGAGCCAGAGCAAACTTTTCCGCCAAGCGATTGAGCCAAGCCTTGAACGGCACAGACAGTTCGGGGGCCGGGCTCTCCGCCCCCAGCAGCAACGATAAGGCCTTCGGCTCTTCTTCCGCCAGGGCTTTCAGCGAAGGCGCCTGGAACAAATCCTGTTGCCTGGCTTTGAGCCAGTCCTCACCCAGCGAATGCTGGGAGGTTTCAGGCAGATCCGCCAGTTCGTCAACCCAGGGGAGGTAACACTCCATAAACTTCGTCCAGGCGGTTGCCTGTTCTTGCAGGTGCTTTGTCCAGTAAACACTTTCTTCCTGAGATGACTGCCCGAGGCGCAATGCCTGCATCAAATCTCGGGACCGAAGGGCTGCTTGACGAATTCGCTGAATGAGCTCAAGCAACCCGTTTGGCGGGCCTTCCAGCAGCCTGGTCATGCCGGCGATAATCTCCTCGGTCTGTCGAGTGGAGGCGCCCTCCTGAACCAGCGCGGAATGCACGATGGCCAGCGTATCAGACAGGCCATGCAGGACCTCAGGCCCAAGCAGCGGCTTCGCAGCCAGTTCCTGGCATCCCTGTTCCAATACCCAGAGGCTAGCCAGGAAATTGCCGCTGTCCACCGTTGAGACATAGCCTGGGCGCAGCGGCGCGAGGGTCTGAGTGTCATACCAGTTGAGCAAGTGCCCTTGGTGGCGCTCGAGTTTATCGAGTGTGTCCATTGTCGCCAGAGCGCGCTCAATCACGGCGTCGGTTCTCACATACCCAAAGTCTCGGGCAGCCAATAGTGATAAGAGCCATAGCCCAATATTGGTCGGGGAGGTGCGTGGAGCCAGTTCAATCCGGAGGGCTTCCTGGAAATTATCCGGCGGGAGCCAGTTGGTTTCAGGTCCGACGAAATCATCAAAGAAGCGCCAGGTTTGTCGAGCGACCTGCCTCAGGTACCGGCGGTCCTTTTTAGTCAATGGCGGCGTCTTACGGGGTCGCTTCGACAGGTTCATCCGGTCAGTTACAGCCGGCGAGAGGAGCCAAAGCAACAGGAAGGGGGAGGCAACAGGCCAGGATGAAAAATTCCCATGACCTAACGCTAAGGTGATGGCTACCGTCACTATCCACAGGATCCAGGTTTGCATAACAAATTGGTTGAGCCTGCGGGCGATGCGCCAGTGGGTCACCTGGGCCGACTCCCACTCCAGCAAGTGTCGATGACTGACGAGGCGGCGATACCAGACGCGGCCAATGGCGTCGATTGAAATCCAAGCCTGGTGCAGCAGTAAAGAAGCGCCGATCAGGGCTCGAGCCAGATCTTTCGCCTGTTCGTGCCATCCAGACCGATTTCCTTGAAAGATCCGAACCAGCCGCGACCGCAGGTGAAGGAAAGCCGGGACGAGAAATACGAGACCCACCAACAGGCTCCAATAAGAGGCAGTGGCCGGCAAGAATAGCCAGCTTGTCATCAGCAACAAAACAGACGCCACCGGAACGAGGCTGCGACGCAAATTATCGAAGATTTTCCACCGGTTTATCACCGAGAGGGGATTGGGCTCACGGCCGCCGTCGGCGCTGGGAACGCGTGGCAAAATCCAGGCGGCAATCTGCCAATCCCCACGAATCCAGCGATGCTGCCGATGGCAGTAGGTTTGATAGTTGATGGGGAACTGTTCAAAGAGTTCGATGTCGGTGGCTAGCCCCACCCGCACATAGGCGCCTTCAATGAGATCATGACTGAGCAGTGATTCCCGGGGGAAGCGCCGCGTCAGCAAGCAGTGAAATGACGGCACGTCATAAATGGCTTTGCCGTGATAAATTCCTTCGCCAAAGAGATCCTGGTAGACGTCGGACACCGCCTGGATATAAGGATCCGTTCCGGTGGCATCTGTAAAAAGGCGCGTAAAGGGGCTGGCCGTGGCCCCGGGCAAGGTGATACTGACGCGGGGCTGGATGATCGTGTAGCCACTGGTCACGACGCGTCTGTCAGGAGCTGTATGGGCTCGGTTCAGTGGGTGAGCGATGGTTTCCACCATTCGTCGGGCGGTACCGTGAGGCAGTTGGGTATCGGCATCGAGGGTAATGACGTAACGAATCTTTTGCAAAAGAGCGGCCGGGCCGACTCGCAGAAAATCACCCAATTCGGGTCTTGCCTCGCCGTTCAGGTAACAATTCAGCTCCTCCAGCTTTCCCCGCTTGCGTTCCCAACCCATCCAGCAACCCTCGGTTTGGCACCAGCGTCGCTGGCGATGAAATAAAAAGAATCGTTCTTTTCCATGGCGCCCGTTTAATTCTTCAATGCCTTGGACAGCAACGCGCAGCAGCTCTTCGTCCTCCGGCATCACGGGTTGGGGAGCGTCGCTAAAGTCGGAAAGCAGGGCAAAATACAGATTGCTGTCCGGGTTGGCCAGGTAGCGAACTTCCAGTTTCGCCACTTCGTCGCGAATGGAATCTTGCGTCAACAGCATCATCGGCACGACTACTAAAGTTCGAAACTCATCCGGAATGCCCTCTTCAAAGGACATCTTGGGGAGAATATGGGGAGGAAGCCACTGGCTGACCAGGTAGTTCACCACCTGGATGGCAGACTCGCTGGCGGGGAACAGGGCCAGCAGGGAGAGCCAAACGAAAATGGGGCCTGCACCCCCTACATTTCGAGCCGCCAGCGCCAGGGCAGGGGCCAGAATCAGGATGGTAAGAGCGCCAATGCTTCCGAGGTAGACGGGCGTGGCATGGCCTCTCACCCAGCGCAAGGCCCGCAACCAGAGAGGAACACAGCAATGAAAATGAGCTTCGAGAGTCTGCCGGCCCTGGTTGATGAGATAGAAGCCGACATGTCGTTTTCGTTCGTCCTCCTGCAATGCGGCCTGCCCCGCCAGCTCCACTGCCTGGCGCGCCACTTCTTGCTCGGACCTCTTGGAGTGCCGGGCAATTTCTTCGACGGCATGCCGGCACAGATCACGGCTCAAAAAATCCATGAGGGGGTAAACTCTGGCCGGGTCTTCCCGCAAGATGGTTTCGACTTGACTGGTGCTCTCGAAGATCTTCTTCCAATCTAACTGGGCCAACTGCCGAAGACTTCCAATGGCATTGGAAATCGAAACCTGGTCAGCCGCTTGCCGGCTTTGCTCCTGGCGGATAATGTCCTGTAGCGAAGTGTCCAGCTTACGCTCCAACCATCGTTGGACAGGAGACATGGCCGCTTCTTCATCATAAAGGTGGCCAATCAGCCTGAGGGCAAAATGGGGGGGCAGGCTTGGCTGTTCGCGCGCCAATTCGGCCAGGACGTGCAGCAGATGATCCGGGTCGCGGCGGGCCGCATTAAGCAGTCGATTCGCCCAAAAGTCAGCCTGTTCGCGCTCGTGCTGGCGTCGATTCACCTGCAGCGCTCGATGACTCAAATCTGCGATTAATACCAGGCGCAGCATGAGCGGATAGATCCACAACTCCTCGATGCTTAGAGAAGAGACCCTTTGATAACTTTGGAGGAAGTCGACGATATTGGCCTGATGGACGCGTCCGTCCGTATACGTGACGAACTCGCGGGCGAGGTTGTAAATACGCAAATTAATTTCTTGTGAATCGCCCGTTAATATGGGCAGGTCTTCGTAGTAACGCTTCGGCAGGTGCCGGCGGATTTCAGCGACATGACCCTGAATAATATAACCATTGTCGAGCAACCACTCCGCCGCAGGGGTGATGATCTCCTTAAGCAGGACCGCCTCCGCCAGCTCCTGACGAACTTGAGCGAGAATTTGTTCGCTCTCTGCCAACACCTGAAGCAAGGGCTGGGGCTGACCCACAGGGCCAGACACTCGATGTCCGGCCGCCAGTCGCTCAGCCCGATGCTTCAGCCGTTCAGCCGGCAGGGGCTCCCGTGGCGGTTGCTCCGCGGGGAGTTTCAGCACGGCAGCATTGCTGGGGCGCAAAATAAAAATCGCCGGCGGTTCCTCTCCTATCCCGCTCAAGACTTCAACCGCGTCACGGGTGTCGCCGTCAGAAGTTTCAACAATGGCCAGGGTCTCTTCTTCCAGGACCCACCGGCCATATTGGATCAAGAGGTTCCTGTCTACACCCGAGTTTAACCAGCGATCTGAGAGATTGAAAATGAGCAGGCCGGAAAACACCAAGATGACCAACTGCGGCAAGGAAAGGCCAGCCAGGATTCCCAGGAGAAACAGCGTCCCACCGCACAAGAGTGCAGCCAGACCCAACGCGCTGTGATTATTTCGAAAAGTAACCTTCCCGTCGGGGGTCCTATGTATCAGAGCTGAGCGACGCAGCTTTTTCAGCCTGAGCTGTTTGAGAATTTTAGGTGGATCTTTATGGCTCGAGTAAAAACCTAACACCCATTTCGTCATCACGAATGGTCAACTTCCTCCTACGAAAATAGCAGAAATCGTAGCCCTGACCGTCAGGGAGGGGCAGACCGGCCGATTGCTTCAACCGCTCCCTAACGGTCGCGGCTCGGTCCAACTTTTTCATGCTCTGTGGCCGCCTTGAGCGGCATGAGGAAATCTCCTGAAAATCCCCCTTAATAAAGGGGGAAAGAAGCCGAAGGCTTCAGGGGGTTGTCCCGTGAGCCCGCGCGGCCAGACGCCAACAAGACAACCCCCAAGACCCAAGGGCCTTTGCCCCCTTTTTTAAGGGGGAATCACTCATTTCCAATATTCGGTGGCGCCCCCCAGACGGCATGGATAGCTCTCCTGAACCCCCCTATCAATGGGGGCGTAGGTTACAAGCATACTGACAACGACGGCTTGCAGTTAAGAGTGAGAGGCCGATCTCGGCGTGCGGATAAAGATTTCCAGTGGGAAGAGATCCTCTGGACTTTGGAAGGTCCCGCGATGAGGATCGGCCACGAAGGAAGTATAGCAGACTGGGCAAGAGATGGTAGGAATCAGAATGCGGGTCGGGGTTAAGTAAGAATGTGGGAGGCGGGCTCCGCGCGGCGACCAGCACGGGTCTAACAGGAAACAGAGACCGTAGACTAAATCACAAATTTTCGATCGCCGGTCGGAGACCGCCTCCCACACTGCATCTTCTTATCCTATCTCTTAACGTCATGGGAAAGGAGCGCCCACAACCCGGGAATTACACGAGGCTGTTCAAGCCTGCTTTTTCTCTTTTTTACCAGAAGACATGGCAATGCTGGAAACTCTAATGCTTTTGGCATCGGCGCTCATCTCGCCAGTCAACTTGACCGTGTGTCCTGCGTGCTCTTCCAGCCCGGCGACATCCTGATTTTCGATAGTGTAGACCTTGCCCTTGTCGACAAAGACATATTTGGCACCTTGCTTAACGCAAGCCAGCGTGCACTCATGGGCGTCTGTCTTCTTACCTTCGTGTTTCATGCCTTCATGCGTAGCTCCGCACATGCTGTCGCTGATCTTTCCAACCCAAGTTTTCTCGGCCGAAAAACTGGTCAAAGCAACCAGCCAGAAAAACAGGGCAAACAAACTTATTATCTTCCTCATTAGAATTCTCCTTTGATGTTCAAATTATGATTTACCCCTTACCCCCTGAAAGCCCAGTGCATGAAAAAGTTGGACCGAGCCGCGACCGTTAGGGAGCGGTTGAGGCAATCGGCCGGTCTGCCCTTCCCTGACAGTCGGGGCACGGATTTCTGCTATTTTCACAAGAGCCTTTCATGCCGCTCTCGGGCGGCACCAGCAATAAATGAAAATGATTCCCCCTTCGAAGGGGGTGCAGGGGGAGGTCCTGTGGCGAACATGACACTGGAAAGCCCAAGGACACCCCCCTACGCCCCCCTTGATAGGGGGGATTTTCAGAGGAGTTGCCCATGCCGCCTTCGGTGGCGCCATTGAGCATGAAAATTATTCCCCTCCGCTGGAGGGGTGCAGGGGTGGGTTGTTCCGGGACGGCAAGGACCCACCCCCGAAGGCTGAGGCCTTCTGCCCCCTCCCAAGAGGGGATTTTCAGCAGAGAATCCTACTGAATCAAACTTCCAAAAACTGTTCAGATTTGCACATCACCGGGATCAGTAGCCCCAACCGTTAAGGCGGGCTTCCAGCTTCATGGCCTTCATGTTCTTCAGGGTAGACAAGAGGCAGCAATGCGTCACAGTCGTCGCGCAGCCCTCCCTTACGGTCGGGCTACCCATCAACCTGCAAAAAGGTACCTGATCTTAAGTTTATGAAGACCGTTACGATATGAATGCTGGTTTCTGCATCACAAGCTGGAGGAGTTGCCCGAGAAGGGTGAAGTCTAGCGGTTTGGGCAGGACTTCCCACGCTCCAAACTCTTCCTTTATCATCAAAGCAAGATTTAGCAGGCTGGCTTCCGCCGTCACGATAACGGGAATGTGAGGCTGCACAGATTGGATAAGTTGGAGAAGGTCTATGGCATTCAACTGTAATTCAAGTACTACGAGGTCAGGCTTTGAATCGGTCACTAGCTCATTCTGCACCTCTTCTCCATTTCGAGCCAGGGTGACTTCGTAGCCTTGAGCGGCCAGAACCAACAGCAGTGAAACGGGAGGCGAAAGCTCATCAAAGATGAGCAGGATTCGGTTTCTGGCAGTTATGGGTTTTCTTTTCATAGCGGGTTAGCCTAACTCCCAAAAGCCGAAAAAGGAACTGGGGAATTCCTGGTAAAGTCGAAAAAAAACCCCGGCAGGAGAAATGAGGCCACGCTACCAGACGTTTTCCTGTTGTCCTATGTTGAAAAACCGCGGTTGTTGGTTCTGAAGCTCTAAAGACGCCTTTTTCGCCGCCGCGTCGCGGCACTTGACTGTAGGCCGGCCTTTCAAGGCCGGTACCTGGGTGTCCCACGTAAGGAATCCGCGCCGCGTCACTGGCGCTTGAATCTCGCACACCGCTTGGGTTTGCGATCTCATCCGTCGCTCTGCGACGGGTGAAGGGATTGGGTTGCCGAGACCGGCCTTGAAAGGCCGGCCTACCCTCAGATGCCGCTAAGCGGCAATGAAAATGTCCAATCTCCAGAAGCCAGGCAAGAATGCCTGTCTCTAGTTGAAATGTCCAAACTCTAGGGCGCTCCCGGAGCGCCTAAAATCGCCCATTGCCAGTTACCCGAGACCGTACCTTGGACCGGCATTTCCAGGGATGCTTGGCTCGTCAGATGCTGACAAGGCCCTGGGCAATGGCAAATCTGGTGAGTTCGGCAACGGTATGGATGTCGAGTTCCTGCATGATCTGAGACTTGTGGAACTCGACGGTCTTGACCGAGATATTTAGAAAATCCGCAATTTTCTTGGTGGAATTTCCCTCCGCCACCAGTTGTAACACCTCGCGCTGGCGGGGAGTCAGATCGGAGGCAAAGGACTTGGATCGATGCTTCGGCGATAGACTCAGGAACGTATTCAACACGGTTTTTGTGACCAGGGGCGTTACATACGAGCGGCCCTTGAGCACCTGCTGAATGGCCAGCAGCAATTCTGAGGCGGCCGATCGTTTAAGCACATAGCCCGACGCCCCTGCCCGAAAAGCCTCGGTCACATACATGGGATCTGCATGCATGCTCAGAAAGATGAGCCGGACCTCCGGCATCGATTTCTTCAATTGGCGACCGGCCTCGATACCGTTCATACGCGGCATGGAGATATCCAGCAGCACGACATCGGGCTTAAGCTTGGGAGCAACCTCCAGCAAAGCCCTACCGTCTTCGGCTGTTCCCACGATGTCAAACTCGGTTTCGAGCAATTTGTGAAATCCGGCCAAAACCAAGGAATGATCATCGACCAGGAGAATGGTGGGGCGTTTCATGTGACCCTCTCTGCCTGCGGAATCAACACGGAAACATGTGTACCACGTCCCGGGCCAGATTTCAAGGAAAGAGTTCCTCCCACGAGCCGCACTCGTTCCTCCATGCTGATAATGCCGAGCCCTCCCTTGCTCCTGACTGAACGAGGATCGAACCCTGCACCAGAATCTTTGATCGAAAGATAAATGCCATCCTCGATTCTCTTCAGCCCCACGGTCGCTTGCGAGGTGCGGGCATGCCTGGCAACGTTACGAAGGCCCTCCTG
This sequence comes from Acidobacteriota bacterium, assembly GCA_003224715.1. Taxonomy (GTDB): domain Bacteria; phylum Acidobacteriota; class Terriglobia; order Versatilivoradales; family Versatilivoraceae; genus QHZQ01. The sequence goes on from QHZP01000135.1 coordinate 8,858, forward strand.
GGTTACCCTGTACAGGCAAGAAGCAATTTCTGGTGGCAGATCGACGGGAAGATTTTTGTGGATGAATTTGACCTCAATTTTTTCTCTCAAGGCGAAGGCCTGAACATAAGATTGCAAGGCGACGGCTAACCCCAGGTCATCCAGTATGGCCGGGTGAAGCTGATAGGCCAAACGATGAACCGAATCAGAAAGTTGTTCGGCCGTCTTCTTCAAAGCTTCCAGTTCCTCTCGAATGAGATCGGGGGAGGTGGGAAGGTCTCTTTCCAAACTTTCTACTTTGATGGTCAGCAGGGCCAGTTGTTGATTCAGGTCGTCGTGAAGTTCTCGCGACACTCGCCGGCGCTCCTCTTCTTGCGCGGAGAGAAGCCGCGCCGTCAGGGCCCGGAGTTCTTCCTGGCTGCGCTGGAGCGCCTTTTCGCTTTTTCTCAGAGCCTCTTCAGTTTTCTTTTGAGCCGTAATGTCAATGCCAATGACACCGACCATCGCCGGAGTTTCCAATCTGGCTGGAACGGGAAACCGGTTGACAAACCAATAGTGCAGACCGTCTTCCTGGGGGATGGCTTTGGTGGTCTGCAAGACCTTCCCGTCTTTGACCACCCGATGATACTCGCCTCTGTGGTTGGCCAGAACCCTCAGCTCTAAATCTTCATCGGTTTTGCCGATCCACTCATCCAACTTCTTTCTGAACATCTTCTCCACTGTGGTATTAACAAAAACGTAGCGTCCGCTGCTATCCTTCATAAAAGCGATACCCGGTAGATTTTGCATAAACACACGAAAGCGCTCTTCGCTTTCCTTGAGCGCTGCCTCGACCTGGCGGCGCCGGGTGATGTCGCGGACCAGCCAGCGCAGCCCGGCCAGCCGTCCTTTGGGGTCTCGCACGGCCGAAACCGTCAGGGCCGCCTGCAAAGGCGGGCTCTCGCGCGGACTCAGGCCGAGTTCCCAATCCCGCACGGAATGCTGGATCCCCTGTTGCAGTTCAGTCAGTCGATGATAAAAGATTGGGTGGTCCTTCTTGGATACAAAAGTCGCCAATGGTTTCCCGACCAGCAAGTCATGGTGCCGGTGGACCAGACTCGCTGCGGCGCGATTTGCCTCTCGGATAATTCCTCTTCCGTCAGTCACCAGGTAACCATCCGGGGCGAATTCAAATAACTCCAGGTAGCGCTGGCGCTCCCTTTCTATCGCCTCCCGGGAGTAGGCCAATTCATCGTTTTGTTGCCGCAGTTGCTCCCCAGCCACTTCCAGTTCGTGGGCTGAAATGGAAAGTTCCTCGAGACACTGCGAAACCAGCGGTGCATCTGTGGCCAGAGCGCTTGCCTGTTCGAACAGCATCTCCCAGCGCTTTCGTGCAGCCTCCATGTGCTGGCTAAAAACGTTCTCTTTCACCTTATCCCATTTCCTCCATCAACAAAATTGCTCCTTGCCCCTTACGATCAAGGTCCAGGAAGGCGTTGCAAGTGACCCGGCATTTGATCGCCTTGCCGCGGCGGTTGGTCGCATCGAGCGTTACCACTTGGGGATTGGCGCCATCCATCATGCAGGCACGGATGGGAGCTGTCAATTGCTCGACCGGCAGCCCAAAGTCCAGCTTCAAGAAAGACTGGTCTTTGACCTCCTCGGCGCGCAGGCCCCACATATCCTCGGCCCGGCGGTTCCAGATAAGGATGTTGAAGTTGCTGTCCGTAACGACCACTGCTGCAAGCACGCTGGAAAGAATGGACTCGAGGAAGGCGTTCGATTGGTTCAGCTCTTCCGAACGGTGGCGCATCTCCTCGTTGAGGGTTTGCAGTTCCTCGTTGGTAGACTGCAGTTCTTCGTTCATCGTCTCCAGTTCTTCGTTGGAGGACTGCAACTCCTCATTAGTGGTTTCCAACTCTTCCACGGTGGACTGCAGCTCTTCATTGGTTGTCTCGAGCTCCTCGTTGGTGGACTGGAGTTCTTCGTAAGCAGTTTCCACTTCTTGTCTGGAGCGTTGCAATTCATTCTGGAGGTTACACAAAGCGGTCACGTCCCGAAAGGTGATGGTCACACCTAAGGGGGTGACGCCGTTGTCCAGTATAGGCGTGACCTGAACATCCAGGTATTGCATCTCCCGATTAGGAAGTTGCCGCTGCAAATTGGAGACCAGCACGGGGCAATTTTCAGAATAAGCCTGGTCGATGAGCGAACGCAGCTCCACCGGCCGGTAAGAGATTTCCAGCTCAGAGAGATGCCGGCCCAGATCCCGGGACGACAAACTGAAAAGGGAGCGGGCCCGCTCGTTAGCCAACACTAGATTCCCGCTGAAATCCACCACGATCTGGGCAAGCAAGGCAGACTCAAAGGCGACGTCTCGGAGACGGCCTTGACGTGCCGCCAGATTGGCGTACTCCAGAGTGCCAACCTGGGACAAAACCAGCAAACGTTCACGCACAGAAATCGGGTTTAGCTTGCAGAAAATACGGTGCTTCAGCTCTACGGGATTGTAAAGATTGGCGTCGGTGAGCATTTCCGCCCTTCCCAGGAACAGGTAGCCGTTTTCGCTCACGGCAAAGTGAAAGCGAGCCAGGATCCGCGCCTGAGTTTCTGCATTGAAATACATCAGGGTGTTGCGGCACGCCAGCAAATCCACGTGGGAGATGGGAGCATCCTGAATCAGATCATGGCGGCCGAAGATGACGGAGCGCCGGAAGTCGGAGCGGAAGACGTAGTGGCCCGCCACGCTTTCAAAGTATTTATGCCTGAGGTCTTCCGGCACGGACTCGATCTCCCTGGGGCTGTAACTGCCTTGGCGGGCCCGGCTGAGAGCTTCTTCGTCCACATCGGTAGCATAGACCTTGACCCGCTTGCGGAGCGCTTCCTCCCCCACGGCCTCGCCCAACATGATGGCCACGGTGTAAGGTTCCTCGCCCGAGGCGCAGCCGGCGCTCCACACTCGGATCGAGTCGTCGTCTTTCTTCTTGGAGAGGATTTTGGGAATGACTTCCTGACCCAGAAACTCCCAGGCCGGAGGATCACGGAAAAAGCTGGTGACGTTAATCAAAAGGGTGTTGAATAGATGGGCGAACTCCTCAGGATGCACTTCCAGGTAGTCCACGTAGTCGCCAAACTCCTCCAAACTTAGCATCTGCATGCGGCGGCCCACTCGACGCTTCAGACTGGGACGTTTATA
>QHZP01000525.1 GCA_003224715.1 Acidobacteriota bacterium
TGGGGGTGCATCGACGGCTGGTGCGACAAGCGTTGGAGGATGCGGTACCGCCGGAGCGCAAGGATGTGGGTCGAGCGAGTCCCAAGTTAGGACCAGTTCGGGAGTTCATCGACCGGATTCTAGAATCTGATCGTCGCGCTCCGCGCAAGCAACGTCACACGGCGCGGCGGATTTACGTTCGGATCCGGCAAGAGTTTCCCGGCCACGAGATGGCGGAAGTGACCGTGCGAGCCTACGTCCGAGCTCGAAAACAAGAGTTAGGGCTGTCGATCCGAGAGACCTATATTCCCCAGTGTTACGGCTGGGGAGAGGAAGCTCAGGTGGATTGGTACGAAGCGAGCGTTGAGTTAGGAGGAGAGCTTCAGAGAGTGCAGGTATTTGTGATGCGGAGTATGGCCAGTGGTGGGGCGTTTCACCGAGCCTATCCGCGGGCCACCCAGCAAGCTCTGCTGGAAGGACACGAACACGCCTTCGACTACTTTGGAGGGGTCTTTCATCGCTTACGGTACGACAATCTGACCGGTGCGGTGAAAAAGATTTTGCAGGGGCGGGAGCGCGAACAGACAGCTCGGTTCATCGCTTTCCGGTCGCATTGGAAGTTTGAGGCACAGTTTTGCACACCCGGGGAAGCTCATGAAAAAGGAGGGGTGGAAGGCGAGGTAGGCTATTTTCGCCGCAATCACTGGGTACCGATTCCGCAAGCCAAAGACCTGGAGGAACTGAACCGTCAGCTGCGGGCCGGCTGCCAACACGACCAGCAACGCCGGATGGGAGATCGGAGCCAAAGTGTGGGGGCGGGGATGGAGATCGAACGAGACCATTTGTTGCCGTTAGCCGAGGAGGGCTTTGATCTGGCAGAGGTCAGCTTTGGAGGGGTGGATGGGAGGGGCTGTGTGAAAGTGCGGACCAATAGTTATTCCGTTCCGTTGCGAGCCGGCACCCGAGTCCAGGTCAAGGTGTTACCGGCTTACGTGGAGATTTGGCACGAGGGTCAACGAGTGGCCCGACACGAACGTTGCTACAGCCACCGGCAGGAGATTCTGGATCTGGAGCATTACTTGGAGGTTTTGGAACGGAAGCCGGGAGCGTTAGCCGGCTCGAAACCTCTGGAGCAATGGCGACGCCAAGGACGTTGGCCGGCGAGCTACGATCGGTTCTGGCAACAACTGATCGAACGCCAGGGTCGACAACAAGGGACCCGCGAGATGATCGAGCTGCTGAAGTTGGCCAGCCGGGAAGGCTATGGACGGTTGGAACAAGCGGTGAGCCTGGCCCTGAGCTTGGAGTGCTGGGATGCGGCGGCCGTTCGTTACCTGATGGTCAACGACAGCTTGAAAGCTAGGCAAGCGGATCCGGTTGAGGTCGGAGTGCTAGCTCGCTATGAACGACCGCTGCCGGAGGTGGTGCACTATGACGAGCTGCTGGTCTGGGAGGGCGCCTCATGAATGCCCAAACCGTGGCCTTAGAGCAAGCGACGATTCGACAGTACTGCAAGCAGTTGCGCACACCCACCATTGGAGCGCAGTTTGAGAAGATGGCCGAAGAAGCAGTGAAGCAGAAACAAAGTCATGTGCGTTACTTGGAAGTGTTACTGGGGGCGGAAGTCGAGGAGCGGGAACGACGGGTGGTGGAGCGTCGACTGAAAGAAGCCCGACTACCCAGGATCAAAACCCTGGAAGAATTTGATTTTGGCCAATCGCCTCGAATTGCCGCCCCCGAGATTCGCGAACTGGCCGACGGCAGATACCTGCAGCAGGCCGAGCCGGTGGTGTTCATCGGGGACTGTGGCACGGGCAAGACTCATCTGGCCAGTGGATTGTGCGTAGCGGCCTGTCGGCAGAAAAAGCGCGTTCGGTTTACGACTGTGGCGGGACTGGTGAACGAGCTGGTGGAAGCGCAACACCACAATCAACTGGGACGACTGCTGGCTCGGTGGGCGCGTTATGAACTAATCACTTTGGATGAAGTCGGCTATGTTCCTTTGGCCGAGGTGGGAGCCGAGTTGTTGTTCCAAGTGATTGCGGATCGAGCGGAAAGGACGGCTTTAATCATTACCACCAATCTGCCTTTTTCCGAATGGACCCAGGTCTTTCCCAACGCCCGGTTATGCAAAGCCCTGTTGGATCGGATCACCGACCGCGCTCATATTATCGAGACCGGCACGGAATCTTATCGATTCAAACGGACCTTGGAGAAAAGGCAGAAGAAGAAAGGATGAAGAACCCGGGACGGATGACTCATGGCCCCGCCCTCCGCTCCGCCCCTGCGCTAAAAAGCAGCGCGGGGCTTCGCTACGGCCGGGGCCATGAGTCATGGATGTTTATCAAGTACCAATTCCCAGGGCCCAACCCCATGTCAGCAGCCTAAATCAAGTCGACCAAGGGGAAAGGAATTAGAGGTGGTGGAATCGGATCACCCAGGGCAGTTCTCAAGCTGGAAGAAAAGGAAGCGGTTCCATGCTGTCGACTGTCTAGCCCGGAGGCCAAGGTACAGGCTGATCAAGGCAACTCCCATGGCAGTTCAGTCGAAGGGCCAATGAACTGGATTGTGGAGCTGTGAGGATCGGTGGAGTAACTCTTATAAGTTAGTAACCCAGTTACAAGGGTGGGGCCAAATTAAATTATCAAAAGGGGCCAATCCAGATTGACAAAACCACCCCTTGGCGACTTATGAGGATCTATGCTCAAGGCGCCGAGTTAGCACGGTGGTCTGAACCAATCATCTGCTGGCTGCTCTACATCTGGTGCTTCCGTTATCAATTGTTGGTTGGACTAGTCTAAAGTTCTCTTTTG
>QHZP01000098.1 GCA_003224715.1 Acidobacteriota bacterium
TGTTTGGCCCATTGCGGGCGCCCCTCCATGTGGAAATGCAGATCTACAAATCCGGGTAGCAGGGTTTTTCCTCTGGCATCAATCTTGTGAGCTTCGGGAGGAATAGCAAAGGCTCCAACCTGGCCTACATTTTCGATCCGATTGTCTCGAATAAGAAGTTGTGCTTCCACGATGACGGGTTGGCCAGTGCCATCAAACAAGCGATCCGCCAAAATCACCGTAAGCGCAGGGCCTCGTGCCCGGGTTTGGCAAGGATGGGTAATAAGTGTGAATAGACAGAGACCGATGGCCAGACTTCTTAAGCTTTTTATGGCGAGGCGCTCCAAATTAAGCATTGATTGCAAAAACATCTTCTGGCTGTTACTCGCGCTCTTACCCGATTAGTCAGCAGAAAGCCGAGCAAGCGCAGGAGCAAGAGTACGAGCACGAATGGAGATGAACACGTTAGCATATTTCTGAAGTAGCGTACTATGCCAATGTGTGAACCAAGAGGGTCCCGTCAAAGTCTTTGAACCCTCCCTCACGCGCGCGTCAGCAAGGGCTGTGCCTCACGCAATCACTTACCCGACTTTGGCGGGACGCCCTGATGAATCAATCTTTCATCTGCCCTAACACGGGTGCTAATCTCTGCGAATGGCGTGCCGGCTCGCTTGTTCTTCCTTTTGGCATTGGGGAGGATCCCACGACGCACGAAAACGTCGCGGATGGCGCTTTGGTTATGTCCGTGGTTTAGATTCTTATCCGCAGTAATCAATGCATTGGCCCCATCCTCAAAGGTGGCCTTCCGGGAAATCAAGAAATGGTGGGCAATGACCAGCCTTTCGGTCGTCTTGCGGCCAAGGGCTGCACGCATTTCCCACAAGCAGGCCGACCAGATTTCTCCGTCGTCATGGACTTCACCCTTTAGATCTTTGGGGTACTTCTTATTGCTGTCCAACCTTCTCAAACACGGCGGCTCAGCCCCGCTGTAGGCAACGGCATCCCAGGTACCCAGAGTGGGCCGCATATCTTTGGGCTTGATGTCGGCAAAGAAGCTGGCAGCCAGGAAGTCGCCGAAGCCTTCTCCCATGGCTCCGGCTTCAGGGCTTGCGCCGAAGCCTGGCACCTGATCGTCCTGCACGGCATGGCCATACTCATGAAGGATAATCTCAGCGTCTTCGGCATCATCCACGCCCCCCGTGCCAAACGTCAAGGACTTGGTGGTCGGACTGTAGTTCGAATTGTCGTCACTTCTCCCGTCAATGTTGACTTCAATAGGATGGTTGAGCACGTTGTTGAAACCCAGCTTCTGGATGTAACGCTGGACTCGATCAATATGGTAGTAAACCATGACCTCCTTAAAGGCACGCTTTTGCCGGGTGAAAAGGAATTTGAAGTTTTTCCTTTTGACGCGTTTGGGAGTTGTACGAGTGCTGACAAAGGGGCCATCCAACCGACCCGTATTTTGCAAGTCTCTCAGTGGCACCTCTGAATAAGCAGACGCTGGAATCGAAGAATTGTCTTGGAGACTCGTGTTGTTCAAAGTTACCACAGGATTGGGATCGAATACTTTTCCCCGCCCCTCAATTGTTTTCAATAGATCGAGCTTATCCAGGATGGTTCCTGTCTTGGCGTCTAAATAAATCTTCCACTCGGCATAAGGACGGCTGGTCTTAACGATCACCTTCCATGCCAACGTCGGAACGCCATTGTAAGGGAAGTAAACCAGTTCGTTCTCCAACACCTCGTTGGAACTCCCTTTAGCCGAGCCCACCGCTTTAGTGGCAAGGCTTTTGGCTTTCGCAGCCGACAATTCAGGTGGTGGCGCGACCCTTGCCTCACGTTTCGCTTCCACCTTCCTGATTTTAGCCATAGCCGCTTGGGGAATTAGATCATTCAGGACATTGTAGACTTTACCGTCCTTATCGATGTCGACCCTCACCCACGCACCGGAAATCGGCTTGCCTTCATAGTACTGCTGATATAGAACATGCTTGCCGAGGATGCTTTCCTTGACTTTGTCGAATTTCAATTGAGACAAATCAGTTTTAATCTTGAGATCTGGAGCAATCTTCTTCAACAACGATTCGGCAATCTGAGTCGGATTCGCCTTGCTTGCTTTTGCATCGATATCATAGATTCGGCGGGGGACTTTATACTGCGGATGAGTTTCAACTTTAGCCTTCAAATTCTTGATTTTCGCCATGCTCAAACTCCTTTGTGAGGTGGGTTCAATATCTTCGAGAGACCAGCGAAAGTCGCGAGGACAGCCCAGACAGCCTTTCCGGGCCTTCCAACATCCATTCCGTATGCGCGCTCGAACAGTGAGAAGCTAATCCTACCTTGAATTCATTAACGGGTCAGCAGAGAAATGGTTCGCTCACACTGATACTCCACAATTTTCGCATTGCCTGTCCGAGGCAAGTTTCATCGGAAGGAAACATGGGCGAGATCAGGCTTGTTCCTCACTGCCATCTCATGTCAGGCGATTAGCCGGTTATGGGATCGAAACAAGAATTTTGTTCGTTTGTGGAATCGTCGTCATTATGGTCGTCGGTTTTTAGATTTTGAGACGGCCATGAGGTCGGGGACCAGCAGACTGTGCTGGGATACCCAGGGTCGGGCCTTGGCTAGTTGATTTAGGTTATGCAGAATGAAACGAGAATTTTGTTATGGATGTGCCCAGCGGGCTCCGGTTACCCCCCTGAAGGTGTCGAGGAAAGAATCTCGCCGCTCCCTCACGGTCGCGGTACAGTAACTGCTTTGAAGATCCCTAAATGATCTCAAATTGACGGAACATGTATTGGTAGAAGGGATCTCGGATGTAATTGCGAACCCAATTGAGTGTAAGGACACAACTCTCGAATTGCTCTGAGAGTTTGCGGAAGACCGCGACTGTGGAACTGTGGTTTTCCAATTCCCAGCGGATTCTGTAGGAACGGCGTCCATGGTCGGCATAGTAGCTGTGGCTGACGCAACGCTTGCCGCGGCTGAGGCTTTCGGGAAAGAGTCCTAGAACAAACAGGGTGAAATCTCCCACATGCTGGTAAATCTCCCGCTTGTCGAAGGCCATTGAATTTTCTGCTTTAGCGAGCATGTCAATCACATATTCCAGACGCTGCCCGGATTCGTCCCGGACCTTGTAAAGGTTCTCGACGTAAATAAATTCCACTAGAAGATTGGACAGGTATTGAAAAATCTCGGCATCGGAAAGCTTCGACTGCTCCAACCCTTTCTCGGTGAGCGTTCGAAACATCTGCCGAACCGGATGGCGTAACGGGATTTTTTGGCTCGACTCCATGCAGCCTCCTGTTTAATCATTCATATCGAACCAAAGACCTAATCAAATTATAGCAGGTGAAGAAGGATTTGGACAGGGCCTGGCAGCAGGAGATACACTTTTAGACACAAATTGATGGGCGGAAATGGCTTATTAGCTCTTTCATTGACCCGTCGCTACGGCGCCGGGTTCTGGAGTTTGGCGTTTTTAGTCCTGACCAACTGTTGTCAACTCTTAGACGACGTGCCGAGCGAAGCGGGCCGCATGCCGCCTGGCGGCATTCTATTCTAGTTCGGCCTTTCAAGGCTGGGACGGTCTGGATCTGAGCGAAACACTCGATAATCGAGGTCTCCAAAGAGGTTGTCCCTCTCCTCTATTTGTTTCAACCAATCCAGGTCATAGTTTTGTCGCAAGATACTTTCATAGAGGGTCTTAAAACGGTGCAGGTGGTCTCGAAAGCGCTTGATCGCATAAAGGGCTGTGGTTCGGTGGCTTATCATAAAAGCCCAGTCGCTGCTTTGGGCCAATAAAAGTTCCCGGGCTGCCTGGTTCAGTATTCTCCGGAGCGTTTCTCCAGCGCCAGGGTAGCGATTCGATAGCTCTACCATCCGATCTTCGGCCCAGTGCAGGTGGCGGTACAGCCACTGATTGTTTGAATTCAACCAAACGCGGTTATAACCTTCGGCGCCCCAGGTGGAGGCCGCCGGCTGTTGCGAGGGATGACGAGCATATTTTTCCAGAAAATCACTGGGTGTTGCCAGACGAAAGATATTCTGTTCGGAGGCCGATTTGCGAATGAATGTTTCCAGGAACTGGGGGCCCTCAAACCACCAGTGGCCGAAGAGTTCGGCGTCGTAAGGCGAAACCACGATCGGCCGCCGTCCCAAGGTTTCATGCAGGTATTCGATCTGCCTTTCACGATTGAACATGAAATGGCCGGCGTGCTCCGTCACTCTGGCCAGAGCCTTTCTGCGGTCGTATGGGGCCCGCTGTCCCAGATCACTCGCCCCCGTAATACGAAAATATTTGATGCCAACATTGTGTCGGACCCCATCCCTGTGCAGGTAAGGTTTGATGTACTCATAATCCGCGTCGTAACCCAGATCACGATAAAATTCACGATAGTAAAAGTCTCCGGGATAGCCCCCATGGACATTCCAAACCTGCCAGCTGGACTCCAGGTCGCGGGCGAAAGCCATCACCCCACTTGGGGTTTCGACTGGTGCAAAGATTCCATACTGGGGCCTGGGTGTTCCGAATAACAAGCCATGGGAATCCAGGATGAAATATGCCGCGCCAAACTGTTTGAATAACTCCTCGAGTCCCGGTTCATACCCGCACTCCGCCAGCCAAAAGCCAGGCGGCGACTGGCCGAAGTGCCTCTGGTGGGTTTCGAAAGCGACAGCCACTTGAGCTCTTCTGGCTTCTTCCCTGGACACAAAAGGCAAGAAGGCATGGGTGGCGCAGCAGGTAATGATTTCCAATACGCCTGACTCTTGCAGGTCTCTGAACGCAGAAAGTAGATTGCCTCTGTACCTTTCCTGAAAGAGCTTGCGAGCCTGAAGGAAATGCCTGCGATACATTCTGGACAGAACATGGAAGCACGGAGAACTTTGGGTGCGGCGGACTTCCTTTTCAGCCAGTTCAATCCGCTGATCCAGGAAACGAAGGTAACGGGCCTGCAAGAGGGCGTCGCCCAACATCTCTGCCAGGGTGGGCGAGATCGAGAGGGTGAGTCGGCAAGGGACCTGATCTCGAACAATGCGGTTGAGGGCGGAGATCAGCGGAATATAGCTTTCGGTAATGGCTTCGAAAAGCCAATCTTCTTCGAGAAAAGAGGGATGCTCTGGATGTCGGATAAACGGCAGGTGAGCATGAAGAATTAAGGCAAGATAACCCTGTTCCATTTTTCCCATTGCGGAGAGCCAACAGCAGCTGGCGGATTGCAAACGGCCCTTTCGGCTTGAATTATGTGCCTGCCCTCTTCATAAGAATGCTCATTGATGCGCTAGCGCAGTCCGCAATCACGAACCCGCGCTGGGTTTTAAGGCCAAAGCCGCCAGTGGCGGCAAAGTCAAGGATACAGAATAAGGCCTTCCCTGCCAGGGGACAGGCTCTGCCATCTGGCCGCCTAAATTTCCAAGATTCTGCCCACCATACTTCTCAGCATCACTATTCAGGACCTCTTGATAGTAGCCGGCGGCCGGAACACCAATTCGATAGTCGTGTCGAACGACGGGAGTAAAGTTGAAAACAAACACCAGGAAGTCATCGGGATTTTTGGCACGCCTCAGGAAGCTGACGATACTGCCGTCACTGTCGTGAAAATCAATCCACTCAAACCCACTGTAGTGAAAGTCCACTTCATACAAGGCAGGCTGGGAGACATAGAGCCGGTTCAAATCCTGCACGAACGTCTGCAGCTTTTGATGAAGTGGCCACTGCAAGAGATCCCAATCCAGGCTCTCACTGTGGTTCCACTCCTGCCACTGGCCAAATTCGCCTCCCATGAAAAGCAACTTCTTGCCGGGGTGACCATACATATAGCCATACAGCAGGCGCAAATTGCTAAATTTATCTTCCAAATAAAATGCCGGCATCTTACTAAGCAGAGATCCCTTTCCGTGTACCACCTCGTCATGAGAAAGCGGCAGGATGAAATTTTCAGTGAAGGCGTATATCAATCCGAAGGTCAGGTTATTGTGATGAAATTTGCGATGGATAGGATCTTTGGTAAAGTAGACCAATATATCATTCATCCAGCCCATGTTCCATTTCAGGCTGAAGCCCAGCCCGCCCAGGTATACCGGGCGTGAAACGGCCGGCCAGGCGGTGGATTCTTCTGCAATGGTTAAGACGCCTGGATGATAATGATGAGCCAGCTCATTAAATTTCTTGATGAAGTCAATGGCCGCCAAATTCTCGTTCCCACCGTACTGGTTAGGAATCCATTCGCGGGGATTGCGAGAATAATCCAGGTAGAGCATGGAGGCCACCGCATCCACCCGCAGCCCGTCCAGATGATATTCTTCCAGCCAGAACAGGGCATTGGACAAGAGAAAATTGCGGACCTCGTTGCGTCCGTAGTTAAAGATCAGCGTTCCCCAATCACGATGCTCGCCTAGCCTGGGATCCGCGTGTTCGTAAAGGTTGGTGCCATCGAAATATGCTAACCCGTGAGCATCTTTAGGAAAGTGAGCCGGAACCCAGTCCAGCAGGACGCCAATGCCTTGTTGATGGCAGCGGTCCACAAAGGCCCTAAACTCTTCCGGCGTGCCAAAGCGGCTGGTGGGCGCAAAATATCCAATCGGCTGATATCCCCAGGATCCATCAAAAGGGTGTTCCATGATGGGCAGCAATTCAATGTGGGTATACCCCATTTTAAGGACATAAGGAATGAGTTGCTCCGCCAATTCGAGGTAAGTGAGATAGCGGTTTCCTTCGCCAGGGGCTCGCATCCAGGAACCCAGATGGACTTCATAGATGGCTAGAGGGCTGTCCAGCCAGTTCCTGCTGCGACGTTGCTCTAGCCAGGACTGGTCTTGCCATTGATACTGGTGAAGGTCGCGGGCTACGGAGGCGGTTTTGGGGGGACGTTCGAAATAGAATCCGTAAGGATCCGTCTTTTGAGCGAGATAGTTATCGTGACGAGATTTTACTTCAAATTTATAAAGCGTCCCTTCACCTAAGCCAGGGATGAAGATCTCCCAAACGCCCGTACCGCCCCGCACGCGCATGGGATGGCGGCGCCCGTCCCAGCGGTTGAAATCGCCAATCACGCTGACCCTTTTGGCGTTCGGGGCCCAAACCGCAAACTGCAATCCCCGGATTCCTTGGATCTCTCGCGGGTGGGCTCCCAGCTTTTCGTATTTTCGGTAATGACTTCCTTCTCCGATCAGGTGGAGGTCGAACTCCGTCAGGACCGGCGGAAAAGTGTAGGGATCAATAAATTGTGAGGTCTGCCCCTCATAGTCCAGAACTCGTACTTGGTACGGAAACAGTTCTTTTCGGTCTCTAAAAATCGCTTCAAAGAAGCCATCAGGATGCAGCTTCTCCATAGGAAAGGGATTTTTCGGATCGTCATCTGTAATCACCCAGGCTGCCTGAGCTTCAGGAAGAAATGCCCGGATAGCCACGGCCTTTTTCGGATTGCCAGTCTGGGAGGGAATCTCCAAAGGATGAGCGCCCAGGATATGGAAAGGATCGGAGTGCTCGGAATGGATGATTTGGTCGATCTCAGTCTTTGTGGCCATCGATGGCATGGCAGGCTCCGTTAATTTTAGATTATCCTATTCCCTTACTGGGCTGCTAGGCCGCTGCGCCCGCGAGGAAGAATCGAGAGCTTCTTTCGTTTCAGGGGACGAGGCTGGAGGCACTTCCTCAGCCGGTTGCTCAGTTTCTTCCAGGCTGGGCCCGGCGGTCGGGCTTTCGGCTGCTAACCCTCTCGTCAGAGGAGGTCTAGACTCTTCCTCGCCTTTTCCGATCCCTGTCTTGCTGACAAGCTCTTTCAGTAGCGGCAATGTGCGGGCACTTTCCTCAACATCCACAGGAGCCGGACCCAGCGAGAAGCGTGGAGTCGTGACAACATTTGAGCCAAGCAAGGAAACTAAACCGTACTCGTCACTGTAGAGACAGAGTCGAGCTTGATATTGTTTTTCAGGCGCGGTCACGAACCACCATTGCCTCGTGGTGCCGATATCAAACCATTCGCTCATGGCGCGGCCCACTTCAAACCATTGTAAAACGATTTGAAATCGGGAATGGTCTTTTTCGGGGAAATGGTCTAATGCCTTTTTGATGAGCTCTTCCGTGAGTTCCCAATAGGCAAAAATTCGGGAGGGGCTCTGCACCATCAATTGCAGTCGATTAACCCCGTACCGAGCGGGGAGTGGCGACCCCAGATCGAGGTGCACCCCCGTGGGAAGCTTCTTGCGCTCTTCGGCGATGAAGGCTTCAGACTCTTCTTCGAACCCTGGGGGAAGGCGAGACACGGGTGAATCCTTTAGTGGGAATCGATATTTTTGAAGTTAGGAGCTGAATTCCAGTGCAAGATATCAAACGGTACGGCCAATAGGCAACTGAAAATCCTCCCTCTCACCCGGCCGTCGGCAGTGAATCAGTTATTTATCCACAATCGACCTCAAGAACAGGGAAACGCCAGGGACGCCAAGAGCTGAGGCCTTAATGCCGACCTATTTGAAATTAAGTGCGCATCCTTAGGGCTGATCATCAATTGGAACGTGATGTGGTTCGGCGACGCCATCCAACCTGTGATTAGAAACCAGCCCGAGCAAGTGGGGCGGAATAGGCATTAAGGCGGTGACCCAGTTGCCTCCTCTTTATCTTAGCATCCTTGGCGGCGTTTCGTTCTTCCGGCAGTCGGTGGGAAAACTTCATAAATTTAGTGGGCGGTGGCCAGGTGAGCGGCATAGGCGTTACGCTGACAGACGGGAATGAGAACAAAGTTGCGGTGTAGGAGGCGGTCTCCGACTGGCGATCAAACTTGGTGGTTGACAGTCCCTGTTTTGCGTTAAACCTGTGCCGGTCGCCGCGCGGAGCGCGCCTCCCACATTCTTAGCTTAAGACCCAGGGGTGAGGGCGCGAGGTTGTCTCCACTGAACTCCAATTTCTTCGCAGCTTGTAGCGCGTTACGATCCAAAATGGAATAGAAGTGACAAACAGGTCACCCTGTGCTAGTCTGCCTCACCAGCTCGCAAACTAGGCCACTCGCCGAAGCACTTGACCAGCGCCGGTATGAACGCCGTTGATCTCATCACGAGGAAACGAGAAGGACGGGAATTATCAGCATCTGAGATCGCGTATCTGATAGACGGATGCACTCAGGGGAAAATACCAGATTATCAGATCTCCGCTTTGCTGATGGCCATTTTCTTTCGCGGGATGAATTCGCGGGAAATACTGGCACTCACCGAAAGCATGGTCCATTCGGGACAAGTGGTGGATCTTGGCCATTTGTCGGGCTTGAAAGTGGACAAACACAGTACCGGGGGAGTCGGCGACAAGACCTCCCTCGTGGTGGCCCCCCTGGTTGCAGCCGCTGGAGCTTATGTGCCCATGATTTCCGGGCGCGGCCTGGGGTTCAGCGGTGGCACTCTCGATAAACTGGAGTCCATTCCCGGGTTCAATGTCCGGCTCAGCCTTTCCCAATTCAAAGGTGTTTTGCAAAACTGTGGCTGTGCTTTTATCGGCCAAACCGAGGAGATTGCTCCGGCGGATCGCCGGCTTTATGCCTTGCGAGATGTCACCGCCACGGTGGAGAGCATTCCTCTCATTTGCGCCAGCATCATGAGCAAGAAAGTGGCGGAGGGCATTGACGGATTGGTGCTCGATGTCAAGGTGGGTGAAGGCGCTTTCATGCGAAGTCTTGAAGAAGCCTCAGACCTGGCGCAAAGCCTGGTGGACATCGGTAATGGCATGGGTACAAAAACGGTCGCCTTCATCAGTGATATGAACCAACCCCTGGGATTGGCAGTTGGCAATTCCTTGGAAGTAGTCGAAGCCATTGAAACCCTGAAGGGCCAGGGGCCCGAGGACTTGACGCACCTGTGCGAAAAACTGGCTATAAAGATGCTGGCTCTGGCCTCACCTCCTGAAAAGGCGGGTAGGGCCAAGGAGAAGATTGCCCATTTGCTCCGGTCGGGCGAGGGACTGGAGAAATTTCGCCAGATCATCCAGGCCCAAGGTGGCGATCCGGCTGTGATAGACAATTATTCTAGGTTGCCTCAGGCCTCTCACAGGCGGGACGTTCTGACACAACGCTCTGGTTACGTAGTGGCTCTCAATGCCAGAAAGATTGGTGAAGCCTCGATGGCTCTGGGGGCGGGCCGAGAAAAGGTGGACTCGCAGATCGATTACAGTGTCGGCATCCTCTTGCGTAAAAAGATAGGAGATTTTGTTGAAAAGGATGAACCGTTAGCTACGGTTCACTTTAACAGCGAGTCCAAGTTTGAAGAAGTCCAAGCTACCGTCTTGAATGCTTTTGTCGTGGGTCCAGCCCGAGTGGATCCGCCAAGCTTGATTAAGAGCCTTGTGGAGACCTCTCGCTGAGGTGTCAATCACTCGGACAGACGGTCCAGCAGATCGCCTATACAGATCGATGCCTGCCAAAAAAAGACAGAATTATTGTGCTCAGGTCTTCGAGGCGGTAGATCATATCCGTAAGAGCCTGGCTGCCTACAAGATTAACCGGGTGGAGCTTTCAATCCTTCTTGGTTCCGGGTTAGGAGATTTTGCCGATACACTTCAAGCCAGGAGAAGCATTTCGTTTTCTTCCATTCCTCATTTCCCTTCCCCCTCGGTCGCCGGCCATTCTGGCAGGCTGGTGTTCGGGGAAACAGAGGCCGTCCCGATCTGCTGTCTTCAGGGAAGAGTTCACTACTATGAGGGCCATGACATGAGAGCAGTCACCTTTCCTGTGCGAGTCCTCGGTGCCCTCGGAATAAAACGTCTGATTGTCACCAATGCCGCGGGCGGACTCCATTCGAACTGGAAGGCCGGCGACTTGATGCTAATCCGTGACCATGTCAGTCTTTTTATGCCCAATCCGTTGCTTGGACCCAACCTGCATATGTTTGGTCCGCGTTTTCCCGACATGAGTGAATGCTATTCTAAGACTCTCCGCCAACTGGCAGTAAAATGTGCCAGGAAAATCCGATTAAAACTGAGACAGGGAATCTATGCAGCAGTCAGCGGGCCCAGCTATGAAACTCCGGCAGAAATTAAAATGTTGAGGAAGATGGGCGCAGACGCCGTAGGCATGTCCACGGTACCCGAAGCCATTGTGGCAAGGCACATGGGCATGGAATGTCTTGGAATTTCCATCATCACTAATCTAGCCGCAGGAATCTCTAGATCCCGCCTAAGCCACCAGGAGGTTTTAGAGACCGCCCAACGGATCAAGCCGAAATTGACAAAATTCTTGAACTCGCTTTTTCATGAGATTTCGAGGTTAACTTGACTGGGAATAGGTTGAGCAACCTTTTTCCGGATCCCTTTGGCAACTGTTTTCTATAGAAATTTGGATCTAACCGACTTTTCTTACAACCGGAGACCTTGATCAATGAAGGTAGATATCAAGCAGAGTTGGCTGGAACACGATGGTTTCGTGCGAATTGAGAAAGCCAGGCTTCAGTATGAAAAGTTCGATGGCCAGATGAGTTCGGAGATTACCCGATTCCACTACCATCGCGGTGATGCCGTGGCCGTGCTGATTTACGACGAAACCAGCCGGCGCGTTCTCCTGATTAAACAATTTCGTTATGCCGTCTATGCAAAAACCGGTGAGGGCTGGTTGACCGAATGCATCGCCGGGATGATGGAAGAAAATGAAGCGCCGTTGGAAGTTGCGCGTCGGGAAGTTTTCGAAGAGACCGGACTCCAATTGAAAAGCGCCGAATTGCTGGCCCATTACTTTTTTAGTCCCGGGGGATGTTCGGACAGAGTTCACCTCTACCTCGGAAAGGTGGAAGATCCGCATCAGTCTGTTGGCATCGGAGGTCTACAGCACGAAGGGGAGGAAATTCAGTCGCAGTGGGTACCGCTCGAAGAAGCTCTGCAGTGGGTAGATGAACGCAAAATTGTAGATGCCAAAACCATCGTTGGCTTGACGCTATTGGAGCGGCGATTGAGAAAGCAGTAGGCAGTAGGCAGAAAGCAGTAGGCAGTAGGCAGAAAGCAGTAGGCAGAAAGCAGTCGGCAGAAAGCA
>QHZP01000526.1 GCA_003224715.1 Acidobacteriota bacterium
GACGCTCATTGCCGAGAGGCCACTAATCCGCGCGGCGGAGGCCGGCGCCGCGTTTGCGACGCCGACGATCGTTCATTTCGGCGCCGCTCTGCTTTTATCAGCGCTTCTACGCGCTCCATGGCAAACGATCACTATCGCCGCAGCCCTTTGGGGCCTCATGGGCTTCAGCGGAGTAGCGTACGCGGTGATTGTAGCTCGGCGCATGCGCAAGCAAGCCGTGTACCAGCCACAGTTTGAGGATTGGTTGTTTCATGTTGTACTGCCTTTGGCGGCGTACGCAATACTTGCGCTGTCGCCCTTCGCGGCTCCCTCCCGCCCGCGCGAGTCCCTGTTTGGTGTTGGAGCTGCAGCGCTGCTGTTGCTCTTCGTCGGCATCCACAACGCCTGGGACGGCGTCTATTACCACGTATTTGTCAACAAGGGGGATGCAGACCTTGAGCGGCGCCGAGACGGAACGTCAGGAAAGAAGACACCATGACACAAGGAATCAAGGACAAAGCGGTCGTCATCACCGGAGCAAGCACTGGGGCCGCCGACCCAGCCGGCCAGGCCAGACGGTGTTTCGAGATCATCCAAACCGCTCTGGAGAAAGCAGGAGCCAAACTTTCTCACGTTGTTCGGACACGGATCTTGCTCACAAGCATCGAGGACTGGGAGAAGGTGGCGGCAGTGCATGGTGAGTTCTTCCGTGACATCCGCCCGGTGAATACCATTATGCAAGTGAGTCGATATATTGACCCTGAATGGTTGGTTGAGATTGAAACTGATGCAGTGATTGACGACTGATTCTGAGACACCTTGCAGCTATGTCAGGGTTCTTGATAATCGGTGCGATGAAATCCAAGGAGCGGCCCAACATTCGGCTCAAGCTGACCCCGCCCACGCGTTCTTTTTGGAAACAGTAGGAGAAGCTTCCAAAGTCATCTCGGCCTCACCGGCAGTGGGAGGCGGGGCAGCTTAGCCGGGAGCCGTTAGGCTTATTCGGAATTCTTCGAGAACGATGATAAAGAATGTGTTCTCTAATTTTGGGAAAGTCTGTTTCTTCTCAAGCATCCTCTCTATCCTCCAGGCAGTATATGCGTACTACTAATGTAGCACCATCTACATTAGCCGAATTTATTCGCCAGTAGGGAATGGCACTGCTGTTCGGATGGTGGGTGGAAGCCGACTCTCGTCAAACCAGATACTGGCCTTGTTATGACTTTGGCACGTTCGTCTTCTTTGGTTGGCCCGTTGTTTTGCCTTACTACCTGTTTCGAACACGTGGGCTACGGGGTTTTTACTTAACTATGGCCTTCTTCGGCCTCTGGTGTGCTCCAGCATTAGCCGCCATTTTGGTGTACCTCGTAGTTGACCTGAGGTAAGATTTAGTTTCCAGAAGAATTTAAGACTGCAGACGACAGTATCAATTTTATTTACCGCTGAAAAGCGGGGCGGTTGAACCGGGATCGTTAGCCGGACCCTTGATTAGAAAGCCAGAATGCGAACGGACAAGGCGCAGGACTTGCAATTCGACTCGCCGCTGGATTCTCGCAGAGGACAGTCGGTTGGCCTCGGAACACCACTAATCACGCCTCCGGGCAGCGTGAGGAATCCGATTCCGTTGAGGACACGCTTGACGGGGCTTTTCCCAACATTCGTGGTGGCATCGCTCTTTGCAGGGTTCACGGCGATGTTTCTCCGAATCGCCTGGAATCCTTCGACCGATAGTTATGTTCAGTACGTCCCAATCGGCGCCGTTTTCGCCGCTTTTCTCTGGGACCGCCTGCTTCCTAGTTGGTCTGGAAACGGGCGGCCTGCGCTCTGCGACGTGGTGGTAGTCGCGCTTGCCCTGATGCGTGTGTTCATTCCGCCACTTCCTTTCGTCTCTGGACATGCACTCTTTGCGATGTACGCTGCCCTGACCGCGCGGCGACTTCCGCTCCGAGCCATTGCTCTCGCGGTGTTGGCCGAAGTGGTGTACACGAAGGTATTCGCATCGGGTGGTTGGAGATCGATGCTAGGGGGACTCGCAGTGGCCGGGATTGTTGCCGCCATTCGCCGTCCAGTAAGCACGAAGAGTCCCAGACAATCGGAATTCGGGGTTGATTGAAATGCAAGCGCTGGCCTTCGCGAGCTCCAACAATGGCTCGTCGGGATATGAAGGCGTACGCCGGCTAACCCTGGCATGCACCCGACCGGCTGCAAAAACGCGGCGGCGGGTTACCCTGTAGTTGTTAGGCCCGCCCGCTCGTGGGGATACTGGGTCCCAGGGGAACAATGGAAGACCTGAATTCATTTGTGGTTTACAATCTCCAAAGGCTCAAGACAGCAGAGTACGATGACGCTTATCACCGCCTGATCGAAGCTGACGACGCAGTCATACCCTTCTTGATCGAAGCCTTCCGAGTTGAGCCGCATTCAGCAACTCGGGCGAGTCTGGTCGAGATTATTTGGCAGCATCGGGTTCCCGAAACGATCTACTTTCTGTCCGAGGCACTCGATGACAATCATCCAGAAGTTTGGAAGAGTGCTTTGGACGGGTTTGTGACGCTGGGCAGTCCGGCCGCAATTCAAGTGTTAGAGTTGGTCAGACAGCGAATCTGGGCTGGCAGTCAGGCGAAGTCTGACCGGATAGCCTGGATCGATGAAGCAATCGAACAAATTCGCCATGGGCCATTTGCCTAGAACCAAAGGCCTAACTGCATCCAGCCGACCCGTCGTCAAAAGCAGCGGCGGGCGCCTGATGCTCGTTGTTAGCCATCCGTAGATACGGCGGAATTGGAGAATGAACAGGTACGTCGCTTTCATGCGTGCAATCAACGTGGCTGGACACGCAATTATAAGAATGACCGACCTGAGAGACGCCTTTGTCGCGGCGGGATGCAAAGGCGTGAGGACCTATATCCAAAGCGGTAACGTCCTATTTGAATCACCCGAAGAAAACTCTGCAGCCGTCTTTGAAAGGATTCAGGTCAAGCTCCGCGGCCTGCTGGGCGAGGAACCAGGTGTCTCGTTCCGTGCAGTTAGTGAAGTTGAAGGGATAGTCAGCGCAGCTCCTTTCAGAGAATTCGAGGCCGACCCCGGTATAAAGCTGTATGTGGCGTTTTTGTCTGGTAAGCCTGCGAGCAAGCCGAAGTTTCCTTTGCTTTCCTCGAAAGAAGCCTTGGAGGCCGTTGCAATGAAAAACCTTGAGGTATTCATCGTAAGCCGTCGCAAGAAAAATGGCTTCTATGGCTTTCCAAATAATTTCATTGAGAAAGAACTTGGAGTTGCAGCGACGAGTAGAAACTGGTGGACCGTCACCAAGATCGTGGAGTTTGCGCGGAAGGCGCCCGATCGCTAACCAATAGCCACTGCTTCCAGCCGACCCGCCCGCCAAAGGCAGCGGCGGGCGGCTGATGCCTGATCGTTAGGTTTCTC
>QHZP01000527.1 GCA_003224715.1 Acidobacteriota bacterium
GGACGAACTTGCTCGCGGTCGCCAAACAGGCAGATATGAAACCGTCTGAGGCAAAGGTGATCCACCAACGTCCGGCGGTGATTCAAGAGCTGGAATGGTGGCTGCAACGCTCTCGCGGTTCTTCACCCGAAGCGGACCCGGTTAAGGAGGTCCTGTTCAGCTTTTACAACGGCGAGCTTTTTCGAATGCTGGTCACTTATGATCAGTATAGGACCCAAGGGCTGACCGATGAAGACATGGTCGAAGCCATTTCGGCAACGTACGGAACCGCCACCAGGCCCGTTGCGAAGATGATTTTCCCTTCGTTGCATGTCTATAACGACAGCGAAAAAGTCATAGCGCGCTGGGAAGACTTGCAGTACTCGTTCAATCTCTTCCGTTTCTCCTACCAACCTACACTTGGAGTGGTTGTTTTTTCGAAACGGCTGGATGCCTTGGCCCGGGCAGCTATCGTCGAAGCGACCCGGCTGGATGAGCAAGAGGCTCCCCAACGAGAAATTGAACGTCAAAAGAAGCAAGATGAGGAGAACCGCGCTGCGCAAGAGAAGGCCAGGCCAGCGAACAAAGCGAATTTTCGCCCTTAGCGCGCAGAAGCCTTCGGCCCTCTCGTTTTGTCTACTCTGAAGGCGGTATCGAACGAAGTAAAGTCTGGTGGGGGTTGCGGCCAGCCTCTTCTCATTGAAGTATGAGGCCTCTCTTTGTCAGGAACACGACGCTCAAAAAGGAGAAACACTCATGCCAGGATTCAATCCAGTCACGCTGTTCGGACTCTTGGTCATCATTGTTTGGCTTTTAAACTCGCTCAAGATTCTCCGAGAATACGAGCGAGGAGTCGTCTTTCGGCTCGGAAGATTACTCCCCCAGGCGAAGGGGCCCGGCCTGATCTTCGTATTTTGGCCGATTGATAAGATTGTGAAAGTCCCTCTCCGCACCGTAACCTTGGACGTTCCTCCTCAAGACATTATCACCAGGGACAACGTATCGGTGAAGGTGAATGCCGTGGCTTATTTTCGGGTGACGGATGCCATTAAAGCCATTGTGGAGGTTGAGAGCTATTTATATGCGATTTCCCAGTTGGCCCAAACCACCCTGCGTTCCGTTCTCGGAGAAGTGATGCTGGATGACTTGCTGAGCAAGCGGGAAACCTTGAATGTCAGACTTCAGAGCATCCTGGATAATCATACCGATCCCTGGGGAATCAAAGTCGCGTTAGTGGAAGTTAAGCAAGTCGAGCTGCCGCAAGAAATGCAACGAGCCATGTCGAAGCAGGCAGAAGCCGAACGGGAAAAGCGCGCCAAGATTATTCACGCTGCTGGCGAATTTGAAGCCTCCGCAAAGCTAGCTGAGGCGGCGGCTATTGTGGCGAAAGAACCCGTTGCCATTCAACTTCGGTATTTGCAAACGCTGACGGAAATCGGAGTGGAAAAGAATACGACCGTCATTTTCCCCATTCCCATAGACATTTTCCAAGGCTTCTTCAAGAAATAGCAGGCCCCTTTTTGAGCGCTTGGCCCCCAAACTGTGGCGAGCCGCGGCAGCTTGGTTTTGCGGGGCCTTTTTTGGCGGAGTTAGGAATCTTAGGAGTCACCATGGTCACAGCCACCAACACGATCGAGGAACTGGCAAAGCAAGAGTACAGGTACGGGTTCGTCACCAACATTGAGGCCGATGCCATCCCGCGCGGTTTGAATGAAGGTGTCATTCGCCTCATTTCCGCCAAGAAAAACGAGCCGGAGTTCCTGCTCGAATGGCGGCTCAAAGCCTATCGCCACTGGCTGACGATGGAAGAGCCCAAGTGGCATAACGTGCACTACCCGCCCATCAATTATCAGGACATCATCTACTACTCTTCGCCCAAGGGCCAGAAGCCCACTCCGGGAAGTCTCGATGAGGTCGACCCGGAATTGTTAAAGACCTACGAGAAACTGGGCATCTCGCTAATTTCGGTGGCCACCACCTTCAAGGACAAGCTGGCCGAGATGGGCATCCTCTTCTGCTCGTTTTCTGAAGCCGTGCAACACCACCCGGATCTCGTCAAGAAGTACCTCGGAAGTGTGGTTCCCCCCACCGACAACTTCTTTGCGGCCCTGAACTCGGCGGTCTTCAGCGATGGGTCCTTCTGCTACATCCCCAAGGGTGTGCGCTGTCCGATGGAACTCTCCACTTACTTTCGAATCAACGCCAAGGACACGGGCCAGTTCGAGCGGACGCTGATCATTGCCGAGGACGAGAGCTACGTCCGCTACCTGGAAGGCTGCACGGCGCCGATGCGCGACGAGAATCAGCTGCATGCGGCCGTCGTCGAGCTCATCGCGCACGACAACGCCCAGATCAAGTATTCCACGGTGCAGAACTGGTACCCCGGCGATAAGGAAGGCAAAGGCGGGATTTATAATTTCGTCACCAAGCGCGGCAAGTGCCTGGGGGTGAACTCCAAGATCTCCTGGACGCAGGTTGAGACTGGCTCGGCCATCACCTGGAAATATCCGAGCTGCATTCTGCAGGGCGACAATTCCATTGGCGAGTTCTATTCGGTGGCCGTGACCAACAATTATCAGCAGGCCGACACGGGCAGTAAGATGATCCACATCGGCAAGAACACCCGCAGCACCATTGTCTCCAAGGGCATCTCGGCCGGCCACGGACAGAATACCTATCGCGGCATGGTCAAGATTCTCAAGGGTGCGGACAATGCCCGCAACTACTCGCAGTGCGACTCGCTGCTCATCGGTGACAAATGCGGCGCCCACACCTTCCCCTACATCGAGGTGAAGAACAGCACGGCCCAGATGGAACACGAAGCTTCCACCTCGAAGATCGGCGAAGACCAGATCTTCTACTGCCGGCAGCGCGGCATCTCGACCGAAGATGCCGTTTCGATGATTGTCAACGGTTTTTGCAAGGAAGTCTTCCGCGAGCTGCCCATGGAGTTTGCGGTGGAAGCCCAAAAGCTGCTGGGTGTGAGCCTGGAAGGCAGCGTGGGGTAGAGTTAGCGTTCAGCCGTTAGGCTGCGTTGGTCTGGGTCGAAAGACTCATGAGTGAATTCCAATACTGGGAGGACCGGGTGTAGTTGGAGGGTTGCCTTGCCGGTCATAGGTGCAAGGATTCTGGATTGGGGACCGTTTTGAGAGACGCTGCAACCAACGCCCCTTCCCCTAATGGCAGCCGTGCTTAACGGCACCCTGTCAAAGGTTCAAGAAGTATCTCACGGCAGCAAGTACACTTCTGATCATGGAGGTCAGCAATGTTTCGCTATTCGACTGTTGTTCTCTGCTTCACGTTTGTTGCAGTCGCGCTCTATGCTGCGACTAAGGAAGAAACCCGTCTGGAAAAATGCGGGGTCGTAATGGAGGAAATCATGAACGTGCCCGATAACGTCCCTCAAGGGCTATGGAACAAAGCCGATTGCGTCATTGTTATTCCGTCGGTTAAGAAGGCAGCAATGGGATTGGGCGAAAGGTCTGGTCGCGGGGCGATGGTCTGCCGATCGGGCGAGAACTTCAATGGACCTTGGGGCGCTCCAGCCATGTATGCACTGGAAGGTGGCAGCTTGGGATTTCAGCCCGACCGAGAGGCTACCGATCTGGTTCTCTTGATCATGACTCACAGAGGCGCGGATTCCATTCTCAACGGCAAGATTAAGTTGGGTGGAGACGCCTCTGTAGCGGCAGGGCCCAAAGGCGGGGAGGCTCAACTAGCTACCGATGCATACATGGGAGCAGAGATACTCAGCTACTCTCGTTCGCGCGGTCTCTTTGCCGGCATTTCCCTCCAGGGCTCTACGCTTCGCCCCGACGATGAGGCGAGCGAGCAGATCTATGGCCGTAAGATCACGGCCAAAGACATTGTGCTGGGCAAGGAAATCGTGATTCCAGTGACAGGCCGCCATCTGGTCCATGTTTTGCAAAAAAATGCACCGCGGAATGAATCGATTCAAGCCTCTATGCGCGCTAATCCCTGATGATCTGCCGCGTTGTCTCTTACCTAGATCTCGGAAAATGGAAATCCGATGGCAGCAGGTAAGGAACTCGGCAAAGGGGTTGTCGAACGGGCAAGAAAATCGGTAAAGGATCTGTAAGAGCCGTCGATCCTGACAGCGGCCGTGGCGACCCAGAAAAGGCAAGAACAAGAAAAGAAAAACATAGATTCTTGAGTTGCTGAAAGCTCATGAAGCGTCCAAGAAATGAACTCGAGAAAACAATCGCAGGCAGGTTTGAGTCGCGACGCCCATCGAGGTCGCCGCACCAGTTGTGAGTTTTCGGCAAGAGTGCGCACGTCAACCGAAAACTCACCCGCCATCGGAGTGGCAATTAACAAAAAAGGCCAGCTTTAGGAATGCTGGCCTTCTTAATTTTACCATCGTAAGACGGTTTAAGCTGCAGCACTCTCCAGTTGCTTTATCTCAATTTTTCTGGAAATTGCCGCCTTTACTCGTGGAATGCGGATTTCCAGTACGCCGTTTTTGAATTCGGCAGACATCTCGTCCGGGTTGACCGCTTTAGGTAGAGTCCATGACTGCTCGAACCGGCCATAGAGAAAGCTTCTCGCGTACCAGTCTTTTTCCTTAACTTCATTGGGCTGCTTCCGTTCGGTTTTGACCTTCAGAACATTGTTTTCAACGGAAAGATCGATATCCTTCTGATCGATCCCCGGCAAAGCGACCCGATAGACCAAGTAATTGTCCTTGCTGAAGACCTCCGTCTCGGAGGGGTAGTCAAACTGATTCAACCTTGACGTCGCCGAATTTTCATCATTCAAAAACGAAGCGAGGATATTGTCTAAACCGTAATCGAGCGCGTCAAACTCATTCATGGGGGTCCTACGAACTAATGTGAACATTGTGTCTCCTTTTTAAACTAGGCCTGATTACTGCCGAAGTCTATATAAGATTTGAAAGTGAGATTGTCAAAAAAGGCCGATGAGTTTTAAGGGAAACCAGCTCAACAATCTTCAAAGTGCTGTCCTTCATCCATGGGTACATGATTCCGTCGACTTACTTGTCTGTGGAAGAGTTCTTTGTCGCGAAAGGCCGTTCCGAAAAACGTCAAGCACTATTCCCGTAGCACAACCGC
>QHZP01000530.1 GCA_003224715.1 Acidobacteriota bacterium
CGAGCGGACCCTTTTTGGTGTTTCTGCACCTCTATGACTTGCACCTTCCCTACCAGATTCCCTCCTCTGCTGGGTCGCGGCTCCAAGGCTACGACGGAGCCCTGGCTTATGAAGACGAAGTGCTGGGCCGCTTCCTGGGCTTTCTGGAACAGAGCGGCTTGCTGCATAGGTCTGTCATCGTCTGTACCTCTGATCATGGAGAAAGCCTCTGGGACCACGGTGAAAGCTCACATGGGTACTTCATCTACCAGAGTACTCTCAGGGTCCCATTGATAATCCATTGGCCGGTGGCGACAAAAGGCTTCATTGCCCGGATAGATGAGCCCGTTGGCTTATTGGACGTTGCTCCAACCCTTTTGCAGTTCCTGGGCATCCCGAGGCCGGCGGAATTTCAAGGTCGGGGTCTTCTTGACCTTGCGACGTCGAAGGCCTCAACCAGTCCCCGCGAAGTCTACAGCGAAAGTCTCTACGCCCGAAATCATTTTGGCTGCAGCTCGCTGCGAAGCCTGCGTCTGGGCCGCTACAAATACATCGAGGCACCGAAACCGGAATTCTATGACCTGGCGTTGGATCCAGCCGAACAACACAATCTGTACTCTCAACAGCAGTCATTGGCTGCCACCTATCGAGAGCGATTGCAGAGGCTGCGCTCCCGCTTCCAGACTTCAAATTCCACCCAGTCACAGCCTCTCAGCCCAGAGGTTGCCGCTGCACTCAACTCGCTGGGTTATGCGGAAGCCAGCAGTGCGAACCAAAGCTCGCCCGATTCAGGACCCGATCCCAAAGACCGTGTCGTCGACTTTGAGACCAATCGGCGTGCCATCGATCTGTCTTCGACCGGTCGCCTGGGAGAAGCCGGCGCACTGTTTGAAAAGCTCTGCTCCAAATATCTGGACGTTGCGGATCTTCGGATCAGTCTGGCCACGAATCAGCGCCGGCTTGGCAAGAATCAGGAAGCGATACAACACTTTCGTCAAGTCCTAAAACTCGACCCGCTCAATCTGAGGGCTCATTTCGATTTGGCGGTAAGTCTTTTCGAGTTGCACCAGCTCGACGAAGCGCTCAAGGAGCTACAGGTGGTTCTGACCATGGCCCCGTACTACGGTCGGGCATCGGAACTTGTGGGAACTATTCTTCTGCAGAAAAAGGACCTGGCCAGAGCACGTTCTCATTTTGACCAAATGCTGAAATCAGACCCTGGCAACTACGTGGCTCATTACCAGCTTGGAACACTGGCAACGCAGGACGGGAAACTGGAGGAAGCCAAACGGCATTTGAGTGCTGCAGTTAAGGCCGACCCAAACTCAGTGGAAGCACACAATGGGCTGGGCGTCCTCTATTTACTTAGCGGAAAGCTGGAGCAGGCTCGCGAAACCTTTATGGAGGCCATTCACCTCGAACCCGGGTTTGCGGAAACCCACTACAACCTCGGTTTGGTGTTCCGGCAGCTGAGCCGGAAAGACGAGGCCGCTCGCGAGTTTCGTGCGGCCCTGGCTGCTGATCCGCAGTTCCGGCCGGCTCGTGAGGCACTCAGCAGTCCTGAATTCCGAGCCAGGTGACAGCTAGGAAACGCCAAGGACGCAAAGACCGCCAACGGGAGGGGTTTGGTGTGCCGACGAGATGGTGCCAACCGCAAATGTTGAGCCTTCGTTCAAGTTTGTGCAGTGTCTCGCTCCTCGACGAGCGAGGAGGTAATAGCAAACAGTTTACCCTCCCCTCGCCCCAACGCGGGAGAGGGGACGGGGGTGAGGGGGAAGAGGCCCTGACGGGAAAGCAGTTTCAGAGAGACCACGTTAGCTTGAACTGTCGACGCTCTTGGCGTTTCGATTTCCCAACAGGCTCATTGATGAGCGTTCGGGTCCTTATTCTAATTTGCAAGAAACCGGTTTCTCCGTTTCCGAACCGTGGGAAACCAGGAGGACAATAAAATGCTAAGAACAGGGAATTGGATTGGGTTGGCGGTGCTAGCTCTGGTCGCTTTCGTCCCCGCTGGAAGTGCCCAAAATATCGGCGCCCAGCTTGCGGGCACGATTACTGACCCCAGCGGCGCCGTTATTCCGGGCGCCGAGGTAACCCTGACTGCTGTGGATACCGGGGCTGTCATGAAGGTGACCAGCAGTCCAGACGGCTTGTACAGCTTTTTCAACCTGCAGGCCGGACGCTATGAAATCCAGGTTTCCAACAAGGGCTTTCGTGATTATGTCCAGCGCGGCATCCGCATTGCGCTCAACGAAAAAACCAGGGTTGACGTAAAGCTGGAAGTGGGTGCTGAAAGCCAGCAGATTGAGGTCACCGAGAATGCTTCAGCCCTGAACTTTGAAACGGCAGAGCGGTCTGGCGGCATGGCCCCAGAAACGTTAAACGAATTGCCGCTGATCATCACGACCAATAGTGGCGGACTGCGCTCCGCAGCTTCGTTCATGACGTTGCTGCCTGGGGTGATCACCCCTCCCGGTCAGGGCCTGGACGCTACACACTTCAATGGCGCTCAGAGGGGCGCTGGAGATGCCATCTATAACGGGGCTTCGGCGGCCACTGGCAATAGCGGCAGCGGAATCTTCCAGGCGGCCTACGACTATGCCCAGTCTCCTGAGATGGTGAATGAGCTGAAGGTGATCTCGGGCAATTACGAGCCGCAGTACGGTTCGACAGCTGGAGCCATCTTTATCATGGAAACGCGTTCCGGAACCAATGAGTTTCACGGCAATGGCTTCTGGTTCCATCGCAATACCGCTTTGAACGCCCGCCAATGGAATGTGGATGAAAAGCCTAGGGATCTAGAGCATGATGCCGGCGGTTCCATCGGTGGGCCCGCAAAGGTCCCATTGCTCTGGTCATCCAAGAACAAGACTTACTTCTTTTTTAACTTTGAGGCCTTCCGGCAAACGGGTGGCGCCACTCGCAACATCCTTTCCATCCCATCACTCCAAGAGCGGCAAGGGGACTTTCGAGACTGGAAAGACGCAGATGGCAATTTGATTCCAATCTATGACCCGGCGACGACCCAGATCGTCAATGGACAGGTGGAACGCAAGCAGTTTATGGGCTGCGACGGCAATACGCCGAACGTGATCTGTCCGGACCGCATCCAGAACTCATTGGCTCAGGCTTGGTTCAAGTATCTTCCCCAACCGAGTTATCCAGGCCCTTTGAATAACTTTGTCGCGCTGGATGCCCCGGCCAGTTACTCGGTCCACACCAATCATTACACCACTCGCGTAGATGAATATATGGGGAACAACGATCACCTCTTCTATACTCTGTACCTCCGCAAGTCTGCGCCGACGACTAAGACGGAGCTGCCCGTGGAGATCAGCAACCAGTCCCAAACCTACATCACGGAAACGGTCACTCGGCTAAACTGGGACCATACCTTTTCGCCCGTGTTACTCAACCATTCTGGCTGCCCCTTATGCCGACCTGTTTCCTCAGATTCCAGGAGCTTCTCGGCATGCCTATCCCCCGTCGTTGAATTTCAGCGACGGATTTTCGTCCTTCAAAGCTGACAATCGAAGCACGGCCCAAGAGAACAAGTGGCCCGCTCCCACCTGGGTTTTCAATGACCTGCTGACTTTGGTTCGAGGTAAGCACACTTTCAAGATGGGAGGCGAATACAGGAGCTTGAACAATACCTACGTGTTTGTACGAAATGAAGCGGGATCGTTCAATTTTGACCGGGGCCAGACCGGCTTGCTGGGCGTCAATAGCGGCAGTCCCATTGCCAGCTTTCTGTTGGAGCAGGTCGACAGCGCCAGTGTAGACTGGCGGCCGTTTGGACTGCAGTCTGCCCGGTTTGCATCCTACATTGCTCATTTTGGGGATACCTGGAAGGTAACTCCCAAGCTCAGCCTCAATCTGGGCATCCGCTGGGAAATGCATCCTCCCTCCCACGAAGCTCATGATGTGTTTTCATTCTTTGACCCCTACGGCCCCAACCCCGGGGCAGGGGGGAGGCCTGGGCGGTTAACGTTTGCGGGAACGCGCTGGGGCGATGCGAGCTATGGGAAGCGTTATCCTGAGGAAGTTTTCAGAAGAGGGTTTGCTCCTCGATTGGGCATCGCCTATTCCGTTAGCCCCAAGCTGGTTGTGCGGACGGGCTATGGGATCTCCTACGATTCCGCTCTCACACCGAACTGGCAGGGTGGCATTGGCAGCTCTGGATTCAACCTCAGCCAAAGCTTCGGCAACGGGCTAGCGGGACTATCTCCGGCGCTCATCCTCAGCGAGGGATTGCCGACGGATTATGCCAAGCCGCCCTTCCTCGATCCAGCATACATTAACGGTCAATACATTGATGGATACACTTCGGTCTACCGGCCGCTCGATGGCAATCGGTTGCCCTATTCCCAGCAATGGAATCTAACCATCGAAAAGGAGTTCACAACGAATTTCTATATTAGTGCCGGCTATGTGGGAAGTAAAGGGACGCGGTTGTACTCTCATACAGCTCCCCTCAATGTCCTCGATCCCAAACTGCTGTCGATGGGCAATGCACTCTACGACGAGTTCCAACCGGGCCAAACCGAGCTCAATGGCGTCAAACTTCCGTATGGCGGCTGGGTGGAACAGATGACAGGCTGTCCGCCCTCGGTGGCTCAAGCGTTGCTGCCCTATCCTCAGTACTGTGGGACGATCCAGGGTGTAACGGAAAACGCGGGCAACTCTACCTTCCATTCCTTGCAGCTCAAAGCCGAGAAGCGCTTCTCCCAGGGCATGTGGTTTTTGGGATCTTATACCTGGGCCAAGCTATTGACGGATGCGGATAGCGCCCAGCCGGATGCATTGTACGGTTCCCACTGGGTCATCTCTCCCTTTGAACGGAGCCGCAATAAAGCCCTTTCTGTCGACGATGTACCGCAAACTCTGGTGCTGTCGTTGGTGTACGACCTTCCGGTTGGCAAGGGCAAGCGCTGGCTGTCCAAGTCCAATCCCTTTGTGGATGCGGTGTTGGGAGGGTGGAGGTTGAGTACGATCTTTCGGGCCTCCTCCAGCACTCCCTTCTACTTCAGGAGCGGCCAGTGCAACGTCCCCGGCCAGTTTGGGGTGGGATGTATCCCAGCCATCCTGCCTGGGGCAAATCCGTTCGCCCAGGACAAAAGTAGCTTCGATCCCAGCAAACCGCTGTTGAACGTCTCTGCTTTTGAGCCAGTGGACCGATTCAACTTCTATTATGGAGTGGGTCCCAGGATTTCCGACCTGAGAGGATTAGGCTACCACAATCAGGATGTGTCCCTCACCAAAAGCTTCCGCATTGTGGAGAGGGTCGACTTCCAGTTGCGCGCTGACTTTTTCAACTTTTGGAACTGGCATTCATTCCGTAATTTCGACACCTATATCGACAGTCCCAATTTTGGATATATTTCGGGAGGCGCCACCGCTCCGCGCTACGTGCAAGTCGGGGGAAAGATCAACTTCTAAGTAGGAACCTTCACAAATGCACCGAATTTTCATTGGCCCCGCACGTCAGCGCGGGGAGTAGAGTTGGGACATTTTCGTTGCCGTGTAGCGGCATTTGAGTGTAGGCCGGCCTTTCAAGGCCGGTCCCGCCACCAGGACGCCGTACCCCGTCGCAGAGCGACGGATGAGATCGCAAATCCCAATGGTGTGGGAGATTCAAGCGCCGCTGACGCGGCGCGTTGGGAGATTGGAGATTTTGGGATTTCGGCGGCAAGGGAGGTAGCGACAGGCATTCCTGCCTGTCAAAGTCGTCTCTGAAGCAGCTCGAGGCAGGCAAGAATGCCTGTCGCTACTTGAAAATATCCAATCCTCAGAGCGCCGAGTGCGGCGCGGATTCCCTACCTGGGTCACCGGCACCAGCCTTGAAAGGCCGGCGTATCGTCAGGTGCCGTGACGCGTCGGCGAAAGAAACAGAAAGTTGGGAGGACAAACATGATAAGAACAAAGACTAGA
>QHZP01000531.1 GCA_003224715.1 Acidobacteriota bacterium
CGCATAAACCGTCTCCGTTATGCTCGGAGCAAGGCAGACGATCCGACGTGGCTGGTCCGAGGCAGCTACATGCCGACCGAGTTCATCTGTGACCTCGCGAGTAGCCAGTACGGC
Source organism: Acidobacteriota bacterium (assembly GCA_003224715.1). Classification (GTDB taxonomy): domain Bacteria; phylum Acidobacteriota; class Terriglobia; order Versatilivoradales; family Versatilivoraceae; genus QHZQ01. The sequence goes on from QHZP01000531.1 coordinate 115, forward strand.
TGTGTTCATCAGCAGCAGGCCGACGAAAATCAACTGTTTCATGAGAGTCAGCATGGGTTCTTCGCTCTCGACGGTAATTCAGCCCGTGTGCGCTGTACGTTCTGCACAAACCTTGCAGCCATCCCCGGGTCGGATAAAAAATGCAAGTGGATATAACTTGCCAAGACATTCCCGACGCGCAGGCCCTCTGGTTGTTCACGGCCCGTCAACGAATTACGCAGGCCGTATACATGTTCAACCGAGCCTTGGTCGATGCCCCCGCACTCAACCAGGCAATCTGCCGTAAACGAAACCTCCGTGTAGCCGAAATTGACAAGCCGGTCTGTCATCTGCACGCGCAGCGGTAGAACCCCCACCATCGCAAAAGCGTTTCCGTCTCGGCTCACAATTTCCTGGGCCAAATACATCAGGCCGCCGCATTCAGCGTAGATTGGTAAATCCCGGCTTGCGAATGTCCTTAGGGAAGCGAGCATTTCCTGGTTGGCTGCCAGTTGGGCGGCGAACAACTCGGGATATCCGCCCCCGAAGTAAAGTGCATCGATTCCTGCCGGCAGGCATCGATCTTCCAAGGGACTGAATTCCACTATCTCCGCACCGACTGTCCGCAACGCATCGAGGTTGTCCTCGTAGTAGAAGCAGAAAGCTGGATCTCGCGCGACCCCGAGGCGGATGGTGTTGCTGATGGTGCTCGAGAACTTCATCGCTGGGAGTTGGAACGAGCAAGCAGCCGCGAGAAGCTCTTCGAGGTTAACGTTGCTTTCTGCCAACTCGCCGAGCAACGCAAATGCGGAATCCGATAAGAGGTCTTCGCCGGCCGTAAACAATCCCAGATAGCGCTCGGGTATGTGAATTCGCTCGTCCCGCGGCAGGTATCCAAGTAGTGCGCCACGACAGCCGCTTACCACTGCATCCTGTAATAGGCGGTAGTGTGCTTGCCCAGCCACCTTGTTAAAGATCACACCGGCCAGTCTCAGCTCTGGGTCGAAGGTCTCAAACCCATGGATGAGGGCCGCTACGCTCCGCGCTACCGAAGCGGCATCAACCACCAGGAACACGGGAAGATTTAACCACTTGGCAATTTCGGCGGTACTGCCTGCCTCCGAACCGCCATTGACCCCGTCGAACAATCCCATCACGCCTTCCACCACGCAAACATCCGCACCCGCAGCGGCACGATAAAAGATTTCGCGGTTCGCATCGGCAGGCAACATCCACCCATCCAAATTGCGCGAGGAACGTCCGCAAACACGTGTATGGTAGCCGCTGTCAATGAAATCGGGTCCGCACTTAAACGGTTGCACGGTCAGCCCGCGCTTTCGGAGCGCAGCCATGAGAGCCAGCGCGACCGTGGTTTTGCCCACCCCACTGGCTGGCCCTGCAACAACGAAACCTTTAGTCAACTTAGCCATTGATACACCGAGCATGCCGTCCCGAGAATGGTCGATCACCTTTATCAGTTGGCGGGCTAGAACCGCACTTCCCGAGCACCCGGAACACCTCAGAACTTCTGTGAAAATCCCCTCTGCAAGGGACGAAGGCAAAACCTTTCGGGGGCTTGTCCTTTTTCCGACGCCCTGGAAAGAAGGCGTCCCAGTGAATCATGAAAAGCTCGCTCCATTTCGCTGCTTGATCAAGACCGGGATACCTGCAACCATCTGGTAGACCGTTTGAGCCTTGCCGGCGACCCGCTGATTTACAATTCCTTGCAGATCGCGAAACCTCCGTCCCAAAGCAGACTCAGGAACAATGCCACAGCCCACTTCGTCGCTTACGGCAATCAAATGTGACTTCCGGGTTGCCGCTGACAACCGTTCGATCTCCTCCAGCACTGACAGTTCTAGCTGCTCAGGTGAATGGCTGCGGTACTCCCGGCACCAATTGCTCAGCCAAAGCGTGAGACAGTCGAGGATGAGGACATTAAAGAACGGAGCATGCTGGTCCACAACCTTGGCAATGCCCACCGGCTCTTCAAGAGTAGTCCATGCAGAAGGCCGGTCTAGACGATGGCGGGCAATGCGAGCGCGCACCTCCTCATCTTCAGCCGTGGCAGTGGCCAAATAGGCTACCCGCCGAGCTGGGTCGCAAAGTGATTGGGCAAACCGGCTTTTGCCGCTACGCGCACCGCCCAGAACGAATGTCAACATCGATGACGCTCCGTTAACCAGGCCATGCAAGAGCTTCTTTTTGAAAGCTGAGAGAGAGGCAGCTAGCGGGATGGAACAGAAGCAGGTAGAAAGGAAAGAGTGCCAACCAACCGCTCTCATGCGAAGCGTGGCATGTGCCCTACGTCCGAGGCAGGTCTCCTGACTTACAGGTCATCGCGCGCTGGCAGCCTTCCCGTTTTCACAAAACCAACAGTGGCTAATCAGTGCCGCGCGCTCGCTGCTTACAGTGGCGCGACCGTGCGGGATTTGCACCCGCTTCCCTTTTCACTCGCCGGTTTAAGACGAGCACCTCAAACTAAACGTTGCGAACGTGGCATAACGGAGATGATAAGTCAACGCATTTTTTATTTTTGTCAACCCAAAATAGAAATGTCCGCTTCTTACCAAAATAGAAAAGTCCGGCTCTTTTTATCTTTTTTTTGTGTCTTGCCACCCTATGCTTCACCAAAACTTCCACAACGTGGTATCGAAGTCAAACATTCAAGATTAGTCCCGATAAACGCCGGAGGGTTTAGCTTTGGGGGAATCGCTCCGATAGGGGAGTGATCCGAATAAATTCCGCATGGCCGCTCCGGCCCGTCTGCTACTATGGACTTCATGCCGAGCCCGTGGCTTAATATCCCGCTTCAAGATTACGAGGGTCACATGAACGCCCCACGTGTCGCCCAGTTGGACGCGCTCGCGGACTTGTTCGAGGAAACACTCTGGAGATGTATTCCGGATTCTGTCGCGATCCTCGGAATTGCTGGTGGCAACGGGCTCAGCCGAATCGACCCGGCTGTGACGACTCGTATCGTAGGCGTCGATATTAACCCAGCTTACTTGGAGGCCGTCCGTAACCGCTTCCAGGCGAGACTGCCACTGATATTGCATTGCCTCGACCTCGCGATGGAGGTTGTGCCCGAAGTGCCCGTTGACCTTGTTCACGCCGCGCTGATTTTCGAACATGCCGGGACCGAGGGCTGTCTGGACAGTGCGGTGAGGCTTGTCGCGCCAGATGGATATCTTTCGACGGTGCTACAGCTACGACCCAGCAACGCGGAATCGAACGTCGCGCCAAGCCAGTATCCCGCCATGCAGATGCTAAGTGAACACTTCCGCCTGGTCGAACCCGATAATCTGCGTCAAAGGATGAAGCTCCGTGGATTTGAGCTGCAATATGAAACCCGGCGCGCGCTGCCTGCGGGAAAGGGTTTCTGGCTGGGTATTTTCCGGCGGCTGCTGTAACCACGATGGGTCGATAACCCAACAAAAACGCCGTAGCAATTACCGATTCTAGGATTACTCGCTCCTAGGCGACTAGGCAGGATCTATTGGCTCCTTCGGGTCGGTAAGGATGGATGAGCAAGCTGTGTCATTCATACCGCAACGCGGCCATCGGATCGATGCGCAGGGCACGGCAGGCAGGGATGAAACTCGCAGCTAACGCCACCATTACGAAGACCA
>QHZP01000528.1:0-3027 GCA_003224715.1 Acidobacteriota bacterium
GAAGCCACTTTCTCGACCGTCCCCTCACCCAATCCAATGTGTGTGACTGGCCGCGCTCTCTCCACAGCCTGGCGCACAGCCGCCCCGGCACGTCGAATCACTTCCCGTGCAAAGGGCGAATCAAAGACTTCGTGGTGAATCCCATAGTGCTCGGCAAGTGCGTCTGCTGAGAAATCACACCAGGGAGCGTCGTGTTGGTGCAACGAATGCACCGCCACGCGTTGGGGAGTCGTTCCCGCGGCGCGAGCTAACGTCTCGCGAAATTCGCGATGCCCGTCGCTGGCGATGCCAATCCAGTCCACTGCACACAGCACAATCGGCTGATCCTTACCAATCAGCACGATTCCACGACACGTCAGCGGCGTCTCGACTTCCTTGGTCGGATCGTAAGCCATGGGGCTGCCCACAGGAGGTGACGCATCGACGTCGAACGTGCCGACCCGAAGCGGTTCTGCTGCCTGGGTCGGGGCGGGCGCCAGGAACAACATCAACAAACCAATCGTGCGCAGCATAGCAAGCATCCTCCTTGATGCGATTTTGATCCTTTTCGCCTGATGCAGGGGCCACGTCCGGAAGTGGACAAATGCCCACGCACGACGAACATCATCGAACTACTCTCAAGGATTGTGGAGGTCGGGCCTTTGTCGGCACGCCGGATTCAGTGACGGCGCAGACTTCCAAGCTCCTATTGGTGACATTATCGTTTCGCTTCGTCAATTGAAAACATGTTTACGAAACAGTCCATTCGCAGTCCTTCAGACATCCAGCGGCCTGAAGGGCCGCCACAAGCTAGCCCAGGGCAGAGCGGAGGGCCAAGGCCCCGCAGCGTCGCCCTGGGTTGCGATCCCAATGAATCATCCGTGCCCTGAAAGGGCGCGACTATCCGGAGGAGAAGCGCGTTGCACCCCTTCAGGGTGCCCTTTCGTGGGTGGCCCGTGACCCAGGGCGGCGCTCCGGCTTCGCGCTCCGCTCTGCCCTGGGCTATTTTATCTTGCCCTCTCAGGGCAGCGGAAATGTCCAATCTGCACAGGATTGTCGTTGGTCAGTGTGGGTCACCCGTTGTGCTCAAAAAAAGCGGGCGACTCATCCTTCTGGCGATCATCCGGATTCGCGGAATTCAGGAAGGATCCCCACATAACTGGGCCGAAAAGGAGTCGAAGAGTGCGGGCTGTAAACCTAAACCTACCACTTGGCGGGAGTCCGAATTCACTCGCGGATGTGCCGCTATTGTTGCCCTCCGATTCACCCATGTGTTTACGAATCGGAGGGCGCTAGCCCGAGGCCTGCAACTTTCGACAGCCTCAGAAGTTGAGCTTGATGCCGAACTGAATGTGTCTTGGCACATTGGCTTGACCAAACGACCTCCCAAAGCTCAGAGGGTCCAGAGTGTAGGTGCCAGGATCATTGAAGATGACACGGTTGAACACGTTGAAGAACTCAGCTCGGAACTCAACGTTCATCGATTCCGCCCTAAGATAGGTACGCTTGATGAGGGAGAAGTCTTCGTTGTAGGACGGGAAGCCCCGCAAATTAGGTTCGGTTCTTGGCCCGGTTCCGAGAGTAAACGGAGGCGGCTGACTCCAGGCATTGATATTGAGATAGGGGGTCCCTCCTTGATCTGCTCCACCTGGTTTGAAATTTCCGGGGGTGACGCCTGTCCGCGGGTCAACACCCGGGACAGGACTCGGAGTGTTGCCACCGGCAAAGAGCGGGATGGGGGTGCCACCGCCAATCGATAGAGGAGTGCCGCTGTAATACTGTGCAACTCCCGACACCTGCCAACCTCCCAGGACCTTTCCGGCAGGTCCAGAGAGATTACGCCCGGGGAGCTCGTATACGAAACTGGCTACGAGCAGATGGGTTCGATCCAAGCCAGACAAGGATTTCTCCAGCCCCCGTCTTTGAGTATCTCGAGCTCCAGAATTAAAGGCGGCGTAAGCCTGGTTGGAAGTGTCGGTGATGGTCTTCTGGAGCGTATAGCTCACGATGTAGGAGACCCCCTGCGAGAAGCGCTTCTGCAGCTTCATTTGCAGAGAACTGTAGGTAGAAAAACCAATCGGTTGAAACGGATGATTGATATCCGTGTACTGCGGTAAGGGGCGTAGCGCCTGAGCCACCGACCCACTAAAGCCCGGATAAGGCGCCACGATGCCCGCGGCAATGGCATCCGGTGAGTCGAAGGGTTCATTGAGCAAACCTCCCAGGCCGAGATATTGGAACGGCACCTGGTTGAGGCCATTCTCCAGGGCTGAGGGCAAGCGTTTGGAAGCATTGCCCACATAGGCAACATCAATGAAGTTCTGAAATGGCAGTTCCCGTTGAATGCTAAGCTGCCAGCTTTCAACATAGGACTGCTTCTTGCCCGACGGGGCGTAGTAATCGGCAGTCCCTCCTACATTGAGCCCCGCATTCTGCTCGGGTAGAGTCCCCGTGAAGGCCGGATATCCCTGGTCGAGCAACCAGACTGGCAAAGCGCCGCTGGTGGTATTGGGGATATTCTGGGCGAAGCTAAAACCAGATTGAAAATCATTTCCAAACTGCAGGCCACCCTGAGCGTGGGCATTGGTCTGAGCGTAAATAATGCCGTAGCCAACTCGTACCACAGTCTTATTATTGAGCAGATAGGCCACACTAACGCGCGGACCAAACTCCTTCTTATCCGGTCCCGGAACAATGGCACTGTTACCGAAGAGGTAAGCCCCTGGACGGTTACCCGCCGCTGGATTGGGGGTCGTCAGACCAATTGCTGAGAGACGATTGTCATCCTTATCCCGAAACGGAAAGGGAAGGTCATAACGCAGTCCGACGGAGAGGGTCAGCTTGGGAGTGAGCTGGATGGTGTCGTTGAAATGGAGAGCGACGTAGGGAAAGAGTTTCGTGCGGGTGCAGGGCTCCGTCGATGGGCCACAGATGAATCGCTGGGATGAATGCACTTGACCCAAGAAAAAACTGGCGAAGGCGTCTCCGGCCGATCCGAAGGTTGCGGATGCCGGATTATCCGTTTCAAGCCGGTTGAAAAAAGCATCG
>QHZP01000528.1:3053-5780 GCA_003224715.1 Acidobacteriota bacterium
CTTTGGTCCCATTACTCTCCCCCGAATTTCATCTGATGTTTTCCCTTGGTCCAACTGACCGTATCGAGGTAAGTGTAGGTCTGATCATAGCGGGCGTCCCCCACCTCGTCCGCATTTCCGAACTTGTTCCGGCTCCCTCCATAGGGTGCCATGGTCATGGCAGGAATGCAGGGCACATCCAAAGGAATTCCAGGGACCTGAAGCTGCTGGTTCCCTTGGGTTGGGCAGATTCCTCGTCCGACTCCGGAACTTCCCGACCAGCCAAACGCAAAATGGTTTAGAAAAGTCGGGCTGGCGACCCAATCGTAATTGGCGCGCATGCCCCCAAGCCAGCCACTGGCAGGGGCGGTACCATCATCCAGAGGACTGGCTGGACCAAAGGAGCCCACCGACCCGCCCACTGGCGCGAAGGAACGCCACCAACTGAAGCCGACCTTGTGGTTATTCGTTACGTTATGGTCGATCTTGATCGCAAAGCGATTATCCCCGCTGAGACCGCCTCAACCTTTACTGACGGTGTTCCCGATGAGACTATCGTTGTCCGGGCAACAGCGCTGACACGATCTGCAGGGATGATGTTGCCAGGGAACGGGTCTCGGACGTATCCCCCGCCCTCCACCCGCGTGGTTTGGGGGTCATAGATTTTGATGCCGAGGGGCAGCAGACGGGAAAAATCTCCCTGACGGAAGTCCAAGGGTGGCAGAGTGAACAGCGTTGATCCGCCTCCACCGGCTGCCAGTCGAAAACCGCTATAGGTCCCAAAGAAAAAGGTCTTGTCTTTGATGATAGGGCCACCGAAGGTTCCACCGAACTCATTCTGGATGACGCGAGGTTTGCTGGATTGGAAGAATCCGCGAGCATCGAAGGCGGCCTCCCGGTGAAACTCATAGGCATTGCCATGGAACCGGTTGGTTCCTGATTTAAGCGTATAGTTGGTTACCCCAAAGGCTCGCCCGACCTCTGGTGGATGCAGGGTATTAGCAACCTTGAACTCCTGCACAGCTTCGAACGGAGGGGTGCCTTCCCAGAAGCGACCCGGAACCTCGGCATTCGTCCAGGCGATACCGTCTACCTGGGCCATATTGGAAAGGTTAGTGCTACCGTTAAACGTCTTGGTGAAAAAATCCCCGGTCACACCGGGTGACAAAAAAATGAAACTCTCCACCTGGCGACGCCCGCCGGCTCCTCCTCCAACCTGCAGGGGAAGGTCCATGACGACGCGATTCTCCACAACAGTGGCAACCTCCGCGTTGTCGGTCTGCATTAAAGGGGCAACGCTTTCCGTCACCGTGACCGTCTCGCTCACTTCACCCACAGCCAGAGCAATATTCACTGTGGTGGTCGAACCCGTCGCAATATCCACATTTTCTTGAATAAACTGCTTGAATCCTGCGTGCTGGACGACCACTTTGTACACGCCAATCGGCAGGCTGCTCAGCGCGTAGACTCCGGCCCCAGTGCTGGTCGTGGAGAATTTCAACTGCGTCGCCACATTGGTCGCTTCAATTTGCACATCTGGAAGAACCGCCCCACTCGCGTCGGTTACGAGTCCACGAATCGATCCGGTCCCGGCCTGGGCGAGAGCGAACCTTTCCGACATTAAGCTGAGAATCACTACTGTCAAAACCAAAGGCAGCACACAATTCCATCTACTCGCTTTCATATAGCTCCCCTCAAAATAAAAAAGGAAACAAACCTCGGCCCCTTTGTCGAGGTCGGATCTAGCTGTGATGCTTCAAGAATTGAATGTCTTATATTCGAACTCTTCGATGGAGTCAAGGAAAAATCAGCCGGAAAGATCAGCCAGCAAAAGAAATCAAAAGGAAGAGATTTCGAGCATGTCGTTGTAATCGACCGAGGAATGTCTGCCTTTGAGGGCCGCCGATATGGGGAGGCATCGCGGAAATGAAGAGTGACTGTTGTGGAATCCGTCTCGCCTTGCTTGAAAGATCATATCCAACTCACGACACTCCACAGGTTGACTTTTCGGGTCTCACTCCGCGATTATGAGCGTGTGCTGACGTGTCGATCTGGAACTTGGTGTTGGGAGAAATGGGCATTCCTGTTCGTGCTCTTGCTTTGGGCTGGTTCTTTCCAAGGAAGCGACAAACTCCAGCAGCATGCAGAACGCGCCGGCGCGGCCATGCAGCGAAAGGATTTTGCGGAAGCCGAGAAAGAGTATCGCGCCATTTTGGCCATCGCTCCGCAACTGGCTGAGATTCGCAGTAACCTGGGACTGTCGCTTCACATGCAAGATAAGTTCGAGCCGGCCGAAAAGGAGTTTCGCCAGGCGCTCCGAGCTGATCCAAGGCTTTTCGTGCCCAATTATTTTCTGGGAATTCAGCTGTTCAAAACCAACCGATACAAAGAAGCCAGAACCTTTCTGGAAGCTGCTGTCGTCCTCAAGCCAACGATGAAAGAGGCCCGCTATCGGCTCGGGGCGACCTACGTCGGTCTGAAAGAATATGACGAGGCCATCCGACAGTATCGCGAAATCCTGAAGCAGTACCCAGACGAAGTAGATGCCTACTACGCCATGGGAAAGATTTTTAATGAGTCAATGGAGAATTCCGTTCGAGAACTCTCCAAATCTCCGAACAACCCGTACTATGGCTTGACGCTGATTGAGGCGCTGGAAGGCGGCGACGAGTGGCGTTCAATCGTTGACACTGAAATCCCCAAGATCATCCGGGCCCATCCTTCAGTTTCGAATCTGCGTTATGAACT
>QHZP01000529.1 GCA_003224715.1 Acidobacteriota bacterium
TGGGAGATCCGAAACTATTTGACGAGATAATCTGGACTGTAGGCTATCAAAACCGTTATGGCCAAGCGCTGGCCGAATATCCGGATGGAAGCGCGGCGGCGGTCGTGAACGATTACGATTCCGGACAGGCTCTGACGCTCGGATTCAGTCTCACACAGACGGTCTTGCTAGCTCATGTTGTCAGCACGTTTGAAGCAGGGCGGCAGTGGGTCAATTCATTCGAACCTTCCGGAGATGCGATTCTTCTCCTGATAAAAGGAATTTATGAAAACACTGCCGATTACGCACTGTGCTGGCACACAGTCCCGAGGGGATTGGAAACCTCCATTGTCCTCTCTCATGACGTGGACGCGCGGGAATCATTTGGCAACACAGTCGCCTACGCCCAGTTGGAGAAGCAGTACGGCGTCCAGTCGACGTTCTTCATTAACACGAAAACTTTTACTGATGAATCCGACATCGGATATTACGACGCCTCCCGTATCCCGTTTTTGATAGAAACCCGCAGGATGGGCTTTGAATTGGGCTCACACTCGGTCTCGCACTCAAAAAAGTTTGATAAATTTCCCATGGGAACTGCTCTTGTCACTGCAGCCACATATCAAGCGGCCGAGTCTCCGACCGTTGTCGGCGAGCTCAAAGTGAGCAAAGAACTGTTAGACCGTGACCTGCCGGGCCAAAAAACGGTGTCGTTCCGCGCCGGGGAGTTGAGGTATCCTCGGCGCCTCGTTGAGGCGCTGGAGCTCAGCGGATACCAATATGACTCGACTGCGTCTGCCAATAACATCATCACGAACTTCCCTTTTTTTGCCTTTGCTGCAGCTCATCTGGGAGCGCGGGAGACGGCGATAGTTGAAATTCCCGTCACGCTGGACGACTCACAAGGATTCCTGACCGCCGAGAGACAGGAACTGGTAGTGCAGGGATGGAGCGAAGTTATTGAAGCGAACCGGGCCAATGGGGCCACGACCTGTATTCTGATCCATCCTACCAACACAACCTACAAGCTGGCGGTATTAAGAAGACTCCTTGATAGATACGCAAAACAGAATGTGTGGATCGGATCGGTTGCGGAATTAGGGGACTTTTGGGCTACGCGTGCCAAAATGGAATTTCGTGCGGAAACAACAGGGGACACTCTTGTGCTGCATTTGAATCAAGAAATGGAAAAGCTCAGTGGAGATTTGTCAATTGTAGTCTCTGGAAATAAGCGTGCCGACAGGTTTGAAATATTGGATTCAAAAAGCAAGACAGTTCCTTACCATTTGCTGGAACGATCCGGGGGAAAGTTCCTCGTCTTGTCCCCGAAAAAGTAACGAATTTTCTGTGGCTGGTTACCTAGGACACCATCCCACCCCCATCCCCACTGCTCCTGCTTTCTTGCTCGGCTTTCGGCCATTGAGTCAGAGCAAGAGCACAGTGCTTGGTTAATTTGAGCCTTTGCACGACAAGGCCTGCGATTCAACGACTCTACCGATCAAAGCTTCCCTTATTATTTACTCTTCTTCCAAAGCCTGGGATCCAAAGTGAATGGTGTGGGCTTATGAATTATAATTCGAGAAAAGTCTGGATGTTTGGGATTCACGAGAAAATTACGCTCCGAAGGTATGATTGCGGAGGGAACCGAGATTACGGCGAAGTGGTTTTCTGTGACCCAACGGGTACCCATCGTCTGAAGAGACTCTGGGCCAGGGTAAGCCTGCCAGTCGCTGGGAAGTCTCGCTAAACCAATTTCAAGGATCCGGAGGCCCTCTGGGATATCAGCAGAAACGACGGTAAGGCTGGCCGGAAATTCTTCAGGGTCTAAATGGACTAATAATTCCAGAGCAGCGAGCGATTGGGTGGCCGATGCATAGACGAGAGCCACCCCTGGCTTATTCCAGCGTCCGCCATAGATGCGGGCTCCATCGCCACGAAACGCCTTTTTAGCGTGGCTTTCATCACAGATGCGATAGACTCGCATTAGCTGTAAACGCCGTGCTCAATCCGACCTAAGATCGATTCGACTTGCCGAGCTCCAACATCTGTATCCAGTTGGTCCAAGGGAGTCACGTGACCTAAAGCACGGTTCGGTTTCCGTAGCCAGCGAGCCGCCTTCTCCTGGCTCCCTAGCACTTCCACAGCCCGGGCAGCCACCCGGGCCAAGCGAAATACTCGATCCGATTCGTCTGCCTGCAACTTCCGTGCCCGCTTTCTTCGGGCGAGCGTGCGTGGCGGCATGGCGATGGAATGCACGAGTTCATTTCGTGAAATCATCAGAACTCGCATAAGAGATTCCAAGGCTGTATAAGGCAAGCCCGTGCGAATGAGCTCCACCAGTTCTTTGGCAGACGAAACATTGTGGCCTAATGTTTTCTTACCGCCCAGAATCGCGATGATTTCTGATGTTCGCTCCATGTCATGCTTCCTTTCGATGCCATATGACACTGATTATAATGCCAAACGGATTAGAATCAAGTTTGTCATAGAATATTTTTGAACCTCAAGGTTTCCGGCAGTGGTAATATAAGGCCCATTCTCTAGTTACCCTAGTTCATCGATTATGAAATTTGTTTGGTTCATATTAAGGAATGTATTTCGAAATCGCCGCCGCACGGTCTTGACCATTACCAGTATCGCGGTGTCCCTGTTCCTGGTGACTACGTTACTTACGTTGCTGAAGGAGTTGGAGAACCCAACCCAGACGCCTGATTCGGCACTTCGCCTGGTCACTCGCCATAAGGTTTCTCTGGCCAATGTCTTACCTATTGCTTATCTGAAGAAAATTGCTCGAGTCGAGGGCGTCCAAGCCGTTACCGGGTCGATGTGGTTTGGCGGTGTTTACAAAGACCCGTCTTATTTCTTTGCCCAATTTGCGGTGGACACTGACCAGTTTTTCGAAGTCAATTCCGACATGAAGATTCCGGGGGATCAAAAAGAAGCTTTCGTTAAGGACCGCACGGGCGCGATTGCCGGTAACAGCTTGGCCCAACGATTCGGATGGAAAATCGGTGACAAAATCCATCTGAAAGGGACGCTCTTCCAATTTGATCCGGAGCTGACATTGCGAGGCATTTATGAGGGAGGCTCAGACGAGGGTGGCAGCTTATTTTTCCATTGGGAATACTTTAACGAAGGCGTGAACAATCAGGGTTTCACAGGCACCTATTCGATCAAGGCGCGTTCAGCTGAGGAAGTTCCTCCGATCGCCGAGAGGGTCGATGCCCTTTTCCAGAACTCCAGCGTCCCGACCAAA
>QHZP01000099.1 GCA_003224715.1 Acidobacteriota bacterium
AATCTCGCCCAGGTTGGAAGTGAGAGTGGCATACGTAAAGCTTTCATCGCCGTTGTTGTGGAAAAAAGCATAAGATTCATTGGAAAGAGCCGTCGTAACAATGTCGGGCAAGCCGTCATCGTCGATGTCCACAAAGTCTGTTCCCATCCCGGCAAAGGTTTTTCCGTCCTCGGTATAACCCACTCCCGCGATAACACCCATTTCCGTAAATGTCCGGTTGCCGTTATTCTTGAAAAGGAATTGCTGGTACGAGTCGTTGGCCACCGAGATGTCGAGCAGACCGTCGTTGTTGAAATCCGCAAAGGCAACCCCGAGTCCCTTGCCCTCGCTGGCCTTGATGCGGCTGGGCTCGCTCACATCGGTAAAGGTACCATCACCGTTGTTTCTGAAAAGATAGTTGGAAATGGGTTTAAAGTTGTCCGGATGGCAGTAGGCTCTCCCACCAGGTTTCTTTTCCCCACAGTAAATGTTACCGGCAAAACTCCACTGCACATAACGGCAGACAAACAGGTCCAGGTAACCGTCCTTATCGTAGTCGAAGAAGCCGGCACTGGTAGTCCAGCCTTCAGTCTTGATTTTGGCCTTGGCCGTCACATCGGTAAAGCTGCCGTTGCCGTTGTTGTGATAAAGGATGGAGTCAGCGTAATTTGTGACATAGAGGTCGGTAAAGCCGTCGTTGTCGTAATCTGCTGCCGCCACACCCATGCCGTAGCCTCTGCCTTGTAAGCCGGCTTTTTCGGTGACATCAGTGAACGTGCCGTCGTGATTATTTTTGAAAAGGCGATTCCAGAATTCGGGGGAAGATTTCTCGGGGATTTCGGCATCCGGCTGAGGATCTTTAAGCTTGGCCCCATTCACGAAAAATACGTCCAGCCAACCGTCGCTATCATAATCCAATAGTGCCACGCCCCCCGTGGCCGACTCGATGAGGTATTTGCTGCTGGTGGCCGAGTTACGGTGCAGGAAATGAAGGCCCGAGGCCGAAGTCACATCCACATAGGTAACCCCTGCGGTTCCCTTGTCAGATCGCGTCTCTAAGGAAAAGACTGACCCAATTACCAGGAGGGTCAGAAGGGCCAGTGAAGATCGAAACATTTTCATGTCTAACCAGGCTATTATAGTCCAGGACCGGCCGAGGTCGGGAGGGCGAGGCTCCTGCCGAGCCTCATAGGGTAAAGACTTGCTGGGGCGATGGCTCGTCGGGAGGCTCGCCCTCCCAATTCTTTCACAGCTTCCCTCCGGCTGCTTCCACCAGCCGAGGGTAGTGATCCAGACAAAATTGAGACCAGGTTTCCAATTGCTCGCGCCGGCTCTGCAGTTCGGGCAAGGTCCGGAAATGCAGCTCCGTAATACAGGCTTCCCCTTTGGCAACATTAGCCTCTCCCAAGTCACAGAAGTGGACGACCCCAAAATGCACCCGGCCGACAGGTGTAGAATCGTCGTTCAATAAGGCGACGATTTTTGTATTGAATACTCCTTCCATCTTCAGCTCTTCGTGAAGCTCTCGCTGCACGGCCGTCTCATAGAATTCCCTTCCCACATCAAAGAGGCTTTCATCATGGGGATTGATATGCCCCCCAATACCAATCGAGCCTTTCGCCACCAGACGTTTCTCGCCTGAGCCTTTCCCTCGAACATAATGCAGCAGAGAGTCTCCGCGGTGCACCAGAACATAAGGGATGATCTGCTTGAAGCCAGGATCGGTCTCAGCTTGGGAGCGGGGCACAAACCGCGTGTTTCGTGTCTGAAAGATTTGCTCAAGGTAAGAGCCTGGATTCAACTGGATGCCCTGAAACGCGCCCAGTTCGTCCAGTAACTTTCGGGGAAAGGCTAAAACCCATTCTTCAGCCATGCACCGATCTCCAGGAAGCGACCTATTCAAGATGTCCTGCACCAACCACGGCTAATAATTTCTCAAGGCCTTGCGGAGATGTAACTACCTATCTGCCGTCTCGGTGGTCTCGGTGCCTCTGTGGCTAACCGCCGTTTTTAGGTTTGTGGCCTGGTCGCCGTTCTCGCCCTCGTCGTGGTGCTCGGGTTTTGGATTTCGAGGACGACGACGAGCACGATGTGCCGGGATATCAAGGGTCAGACCCTTGACTAGTCAATCGGGTAAGGCCAAGGACCCCGAGTAAACAGTCCTCCATCAACATACAGGGTTTGGCCGGTGATGAATCCGGCCTCATCACTTGCCAGATAACACACGGCTGAAGCCACATCGGTCGGAGCGCCAACTCGGCGCATCGGGGTTAGAGGTGCCCATGTGCCGGCATAATCGGGTGCTTCCAACTGGGTTCTCTCGATCTCGATGGCTCCGGGAGCCACGCAATTTACCGTAATCCCATACGGTCCCAGCTCCACGGCAGACACTCGAGTGAACATCTCAATGCCCCCTTTGCTGGCGGTGTAGCTGACGAGCTTGGGAAATGGAATCTTGTTGCAGCCGGATCCAATGTTAATGATTCGTCCACTTCTTTGCTCCTTCATATGCCGGCCGGCGCGCTGGGTACAAAGAAAGACACTCTTAAGATTGGTATTAATCACACGATCCCACTCTGGCTCTTCCAATTCAAGCAAGGATTTCCAAACCTGTGTGCCGGCATTGTTAACCAAAATGGAGAGTCGAGAGAAAGTCGACAGCACTTCTTGAAATATCTCGGCAACGTCTGCCGAACGGCTGACGTCCCCGCCAACAGGCAATGCCCGCCGTCCTAAAGCTTCAATCTCCCTGGCCGTTTGCTCGGCGCCGGCTCGATCGGAATGGAAGTTGATGGCTACATCGCATCCCCGCTTCGCCAGCTCCAGCGCAATGCCTCTGCCGATGCCCTTGCTGGCGCCTGTCACTAAGGCTGTTTTCCCGGTTAAGTCTTCAGGCATTTCAATCCATTTAGTGAGTGCTACACGCTTCTGTCGAGCGCACACTCAGTTGCACTGCGGTTTGAGTATTCCGAGATGGTTAGAAAAAGTCAACAATTTCTCCGGGGAAACGGCACTGAAAGTCACCGCAGAGCCGCAGAAAGTTGTCCTGTGAGGACTGCTAGCAGTCATGAATCCAAGGAAACTGGATTACTTGGTCCGAATCTGGCTGGCCACATTTTGATTTGCCTCTTGGCGAAGACCAAAACATTCTGATTTGAGAGTTCTGTGATTCTCCCTCTGCGTCTGCGCGTCTCCTGTCTACGCGGTGACTCTTAGCCCGTTATGTTGATCGAGACGAGAATTTTGTTCTCGTTTCTCGGTTCGTTTGGGAGCCCGACGCGCCAGCGAGGGGCCGAGGCCGTAAACCCTCGCTTGCGCTTCGGGCTTTCGCACGTGCTCCTCGGGTGGGATATCAAAGGCGGAGCCCTTGGTTAGTAAGAAGCCGAGGAAAAATTTCTGGACAATGACAGCAAAGCACTCTACATTGCTTTACCATCAACTTCAGCTGGCTGGCAGCAGGCAGCCAAAGGCAGCCCTCTGTATATCGTATCTTTAATCATTCACTGGGAGGTGCTTGGGGTCTGGTGACTCTCCTGGTCTTCAAAACCAGCGTGTCCTGGCTTTCCGCCGGGATGGGTGGGTTCGATTCCCACACGCCTCCGCCAATGCACAGTGCCTCGCTGAAAATCCCCTCTTGGGAGGGGCAGAAGGCGCAGCCTTCGGGGTGGGTCCTTCCGGTCGGGGACAACCCACCCCTGCACCCCTCCCGTGGAAAGGACTGGAGTTTGGACATTTTGAGGAGCAATTCCCGTGGGGTTGACCCTCACCCGGCCTGCGGCCACCCTCTCCCCAAGGGCGAGGGAGAGATCCACGGATTAGAGCGCTGACTTGAAGGCTAACCAACAGACGTTTCATGACACAGTGGTAACAGTGTGGGATCTGAGCCACACCCCCATTTATTGTTCTCCCTCTCCTGGTGGGAGAGGGTGGCGCGAAGCGACGGGTGAGGGTCAACCGCGTTCCTCGGTGCCGCAAATGTCCAAACTCGAGACCCCTCCCGGGAGGGGGCGTGATTTTGATCGTTCGTGGCGATAAAGGAGGCTCTCTTGAATCGTAGAAAGTTTGTTGGCCTGACCGGAATTGGTGTTGCCGTCGGGACCGCCCGCCTATCGGCTGTTGAGACGTCTCCCCAAAAAGTGGAAGATCGTGCACCTCGTAAGGTGCTAATGAAAGTAGGCACCCAGCATGGATCTTCAAACGAAATCCTAGGATTACTCGCCGCCTTTGGTGTCAACCACATTTGCAGTGCGCTTCCCTCGCCGCGCCTGGATAAGAACTGGTCGGTGGACGCCTTAATGAAACTGCGAGAGCGAGTCGAATCTTACGGAATCAAGCTGGAGATAGTCCCGTTACCACTCAGCTCCAACTACATTACTTCGGTGGAAAATCCCAACATTATGCTGGGGAAGAGCCCACAACGGGACCGAGAAATCGATGACATCTGCCAGATGATTCGTAACGCGGCGAGGGTTGGTATTCCTGCTCTGAAATATAACCTGAGCATTCTCGGTGTGGTGCGCACTGAGCCAAGTCCCGGCCGAGGGGGAGCCCGTTATAGCACTTTCGTCTATGAAAAAGCCAAACAGAACCCGGCCCTGACCGAGGCGGGGCCAGTTAACGACGAGGAATATTGGGAGCGCATCACCTACTTTCTCAAACGGGTTATTCCGGTGGCTGAGGAGTATAAAGTACGCATGGCGTGCCACCCTCACGATCCTGGGATGCCACCTGACACCGGTTTCCGGGGCGTCCATACGGTACTGGGCAGTGTGGAAGGCCTTAAACGTTTTGTCGAGATTGTCCCCAGCTCATATCACGGGCTAAATTTCTGTCAGGGTACTGTCTCCGAAATGCTGGAGCACCCACAGAAGGAAATCCTCGAGGTGATTCGCTATTTCGGTTCACGGCATAGGATCTTCAATGTTCACTTTCGCAACATCCGGGGACACTTCCTGAATTTTCAGGAAACCTTCATTGATGATGGCGACGTGGACATGCTGCATGCGATGAGAGTCTACAAAGAAGTGGGTTACGACGGCATGATGATGCCAGACCACGTACCGCAGATCCCTGACGACCCCAAGGGATACCAGGCTTTTGCTTATACCTTCGGTTACGTCAAAGCGTTAATTCGGGCCGTAGCAGCGGAAGGGTAGCCTGCCCGGATGCGCCAGCCATTGGGAATCAAAAGTTTGTCGTAGTCGTAGGATGCGTTAGCCGTTGTCGGGCGTAACGCATCATTAATAGGAATAGGGCGATTTCGAGGAGAGCGGTGCGTTACGGTAAAAAGCGCCTAACGCCCCCGACGGTTGTTTTCTGTTAGACCCGTTCTGGTCGCCGCGCGGAGCGCGCCTCCCACATTCTTAACTTAACACCTATCCGCGTTTATCAGCGTTCATCTGCGGCCAGAAGTTTTCTCTGCGTCTCCGCATCTCTGCGGTTAGTTTTGGTTGCGGCCACAGTCCGCGTTAAGTGACGTTAGTCTTTTTGGCCTTGGGGTAAGTCAAGGGACGCTTCCACCGGTTTCGAGATGATCTGATGCACACGGCGGACGAGAGCTTCGACCTCTCTCTTGGAAAGGTTTTTGGTCTCGATGGTGTCGTGCAGATGGACAGTAATCTTGGAGGGACGGAGCATCCAGCTCCCTTTCCGATTGAATTGGAACGATCCGCAGATGGACATGGGTACAATAGGAATGCCGATGTGGTGCGCCATAACGAATCCACCCTTTTGAAAGGGGCCGACCTGCCCGTTCACCGTGCGGGTGCCCTCCGCAAAAATGATCACGCTGATGCCGTCCTGGAGGTGAGCCCGCACGCGCTCCAGGGTTTTCTTAAATTGGGCCGGTCCGCCTCCCCGGCTCACCGGGATGTTCCCAAAACGTTTCATCATCCAGCCATAGGCAGGTATTTTGAAATGCGAGTCCAGTTCCAATCCTCTGACGAATTGAGGAATCGCAGAATAAACCACAAAGGCATCGAAGAGATTAACGTGATTGCTGATGAACATGCTGGTGCGCTTCCGGTCGAAGCCGGGTGCGTATTTCACTTCAAATTTAACGCCAGCCAGGCGCAGGATGTTGCGGAAAAAGAGGCGCTGTGGCCAATCGTTCCGACGAGTGTCAACGAACATGCCAAGAAGGACGAGAAAGGTGCAGACCGTAAAAAAGTGAATGATGCTTATGAACCAGAGAAAGGCGCTGCGGATGACTAAATAGATGCCTCTTAGCATGTTGACCAATGGGACGTGAAACGTGAAGCGTGAAACGTGAACAGTAAGAGCATTCACGTTTCACGTCCCACGTTTCACGCTTCACGTTTCACGCTTCATACCATCACATCCAGGGCTGAGGGAAGAACTTCTATCAATTCCGGATGACAGCGAACAACTTCACCATCAACCATCACGTCGATCGGTTCAGGCAACTGGAACTCTATTCGGCGGGCGGCCGCACACGAAACGAGCGGGTGTGTCACATGGGCACCAGTGAAGATTTTTGGGAAAGTTCGGGCGAATTCCCATCTTCCGATGGTTCCCACGCGGGTCACCTCCACCAGGCCGTCTGCGGTATTGGCGTTAGGAGCGATCATCAATTTACCTCCCGTGAAGCGGCTGTTGGAAAACGTCAGATAGGTGCAAGGCCGTCGATCGAGGTCTGCCGCTTCATCCAGCCGCAGGGGGAATACGGGGAAATGAAGCCGCAGCCAGCAAATCAGTATGGCCATCAAGTAGCCTGTCTCCCCCAGGCGTTTAAAGCGCCGGTTGGTCAATTCACCGGCCTCGGCGGTCAGGCCGATACTCACCAGATTGATGTAATGCAGCATGCCCTTCCGATGGCTGAGCCGGATTACGTCACAGGGCCGAGAGCGCCCAGCCAGAATGGCTTCGACAGCATGCTCAAGGCCTCGATCGCTGAAGTCGCGCAAGAAAGAATTCCCCGTCCCCAGGGGTAAGAAGCCCAGTGTGATGCGCTCCTGGTTTCCGTCGCGAGGAAACAGTCCGTTGACGATTTCATAACTGGTGCCATCGCCTCCGACAGCCAGGAAAATCCGATAGCCCGCGGCGTAAGCCTCTCTGGCCAGACGGACCGCGTCGCCGCCTGAGCGGGTTTCCTCAGCATCAATCTTGAGCCCTTGGTCCCGCAAATGATCCAGGACCTGTCTAGCTTGCTTGCCGCAGCGGTTACCGCCGGCGGCCGGATTGATGATGGCTAGATAGGCTCTCATCCAGGTTTCTTTCCATGCATTCAGAATCCATTTCAGTCGAGTAAGACCAAAATCTGAAGTTGTAATCACCAGCAAGACACCGAGAACACAATCTGGCCTCTTGTGCAACCAAAGTCAACCGCAGCGAAGTAGAAAAACTGAGGATTGAGGATAGAGAATCGAGGATCGATAGCAGTCTTACGCGATCTTCGATCCTCAATCCTCTATCCTCGACTGCTACGGCAGTGCCATTGGTCTGCGTTCATCTGCGTAGCGTCTCTGGGGTTGGTTTTTTGGTTGTGCAGAATCATGCTTTACTCGATTTCTACAGATCCCTAAGGACTACCTCACGCTCGCAGCGGCTCACAATACGTTCGGCCAGAACTCCACGTTTGATCTTCATGGAAGCTGTACGCGGAAAATCCTCGTCCCACACCATGTAAGCATTCAGCCGCTTGAAGTCTGGCAGCTTCCGATTTCGGGCCTGCAATTCAGACAGGAGAGCCGCCGCGGGTTCATCTCCGGACTCGAGGTGAAGAACCATCATCAACTGCTCACCCAAGAGAGTACGGCGTTTCCAAACGAAATTAACCGCGAAGACACAGTATTCTTTGACGGGGATACCATTGAAAACAGACTCAACGTCTTCCGGATAAATGTTCTTGCCGCCGTCCGTCACGATCATGTTTTTGACACGGCCGAAAAGTTGCAAATGACCCGTGCCATCGATGCGACCCAAATCTCCCGTCATGAGCCAGCCATCGACCAGCGTCTCGGCTGTTAATTCCGGGTCATCCAGATAGCCTGCCATCACCATCTTGCTGCGTGTCGCTACCTGGCCAACCCCTTCGGCATCGCAATTCACCAGTTTAATCTCCACGCCTGGTAGGGGCTTGCCGACGGTGTCGGCGCGGAAGGGTCTGAGATCGTTGACAGTGATGGCCGTCCCGGCTTCTGTCAGCCCATAGCCGTTGGCCACCGGGATGCCGAGGTCGTAGAAAAACTGCAGGGTCGAGGGTTCGACAAAGGCCCCCCCAGTAATAATTGCCAGGAGTTCTCCACCAAAAGCCTGGTGAATTTGAGGAAGCAAACGCCGGCTGAGGGCTGGATGCGGCTTATTGCGTGTGAGCCGGCGATTAATGGAAATAAGCCGATCCAGCCACCAGCGGCGGGCTTTGGGTAATGCTTTGAATCGAGCTCGCAAACCACTTTCCAGGGCCTTAAGCACCATCGGCACCACACTGACATAGGTGATCTTGTAACGGGAAAAAGCCTCTTGGAGGTACTCTGGGCGCAAGGTACGCAGGTGGACCACAGTCGCGCCACAAACGAAAGGCCCGATGAAGCCAACCATGAAGTCAAT
This sequence comes from Acidobacteriota bacterium, assembly GCA_003224715.1. Taxonomy (GTDB): domain Bacteria; phylum Acidobacteriota; class Terriglobia; order Versatilivoradales; family Versatilivoraceae; genus QHZQ01. The sequence goes on from QHZP01000099.1 coordinate 8,548, forward strand.
GGCATGGTTTGTCGGCAAAATGCTGAGATAGCGCACCCCCGGCCAGAAGCGATACCAAGCCATGAGCGCCTCACATTGTTCGAGGTAGTTTTCGTGGGTGAGCAGGCAACCTTTAGGGCGGCCACCGGTACCCGAGGAATAGACGATGCAGGCGATATCCTGGCGACGGCGTGGAACAAAACAAGGTTCCTCCCGATCACGACATTCTTCCCAGCGCCAGGCGGCGGCTGACAGGTCAAGGTTCTTGGGGGCCTCTGTAACAATCGCTGTGGGTACCACGAATTCTTTAAATCCGGCAACTTGAGTCAATGCTCGCCATAACGGGTATTCAACGATGAGCACCTTCACTTTGGCATGAGCCAGCAGAGGCAGGTGCTCGGAGGCGGTCAGCTTGTAATCGACGGGCACTAATATCCCGCCACAGTAAAACACAGCGTAAGCCGCAATCAACCATTTGGATTGGTTGGCCATGATGATCGCGGCGCGGTCGGCCTCTTGGAAGCCCGCCCGTTGCAAGGCGTGAGCGATGGTCAAAGCGCTACGTTTGAAGTCTGAGTAAGTGAGGCGACAATTTTCCCGCTCGCGGTCTGCTTCAATGAGTGCGACCTGAGTCTGCCGCTTGTCGAGCGCCTCACCGAGCGCCTCACCCAGGCATTGGTAAGGGGAAAGGTCGGGAGCGGAGTGTTTCATCAAAGTCGCGACTGGATGCGCTCCGCCAGAGTCCGGAAATCGGAAACCCCTTGAAGTTCGTAATCGGGAAGTTCCACATTGAAGTGGCTTTCCAGCCTGGTCAGCAAGTCCAGAGTCTGGAGGCTATTGATGCCGAGCGTCTTGAAGAAATCGTCGTCCGGTTTCAGCTGGCTGGCCGGAACCTTGAAGTGCTCGGAGGCCAACAGCATCAGTTGCTGGAGAGTTTGATCAAGAGTTAACATGGTTTCTTGGTACCTCATATTTTAGCAGCCAAATTATGCATTCTGGGCGCCAGGGAGTAGCCTCGGAGAGGCACAAGATAATAGCCCAGGGCTGACGCCGTGGGTCAGGGTTATCCAGAGGAGACCAGCCCCGGCAGGGCCGAAAGAATCTGGGTGGAAGATAAATTCTCACCTGGTCTTTCGCCCCTCCGGGGCTCCTTCATCCATCTGCCTTATCCCACGGCTGACGCCGTGGGCTATTATCTTGCGCCTCTCCGAGGCTAATACCAATGGCGCATAATTTGCGTAGTACTCGATTTCATGAATACCCTTACGAATCCTTCCGTTTCGGGCCGATGGTTGTGAAGACATCCTCTTACTCGTACTCTTGCTCTTGCTCGTGCTCTGACTCTGACTCAATTAGTCGGCAGAAAGGCGAGCAAGAGCAGGAGCAAGAGTACGAGCACGAATGGTCACCGTATTTCGAAAATGGCGGATTGGGTTCAAGGTAGAGCCTATTCCTCAACGGCTGCCTATTTACGGGCCGCCTCACGGCAGATAAGGTTGCACGTCGCTACTCTCTACAAACTTGCGCAAGGCCGCTTCAACCACCGGCCGATTGAATAACTCACAAAAGAGGTCGATTTCCTGCCGCAACTCTTCATAAGGAATGGGCTTGATAAATCGCTTGGCGGCCGTCGTGGCGTTGCAATCCATCTTAGTAATCTGGGCGGCGACTCCCCTTGCCACTCGCAGGGCCTCACCCTGACCGACGAGCTGGCTGACCAAACCCGCTGCCGTCGCCTTAGTGGCGCTGATGCTGCGACCGGTAAGGAGCAAATCGCGGACCAAGCTATTGCTGAGATCCCTCTTAAGACGCGGGATTCCTCCAAAGCCCGGGATCAAGCCCAGCCGTAGTTCCGGAAAGCAAAAGCGCGCACTGCGATCGGCCACAATCATGTCGCAGGTGAGTGCCAGCTCGAAACCCCCACCAAAAACGACTCCGTGGACCGCTGCTAAAGTGATCAGTGGCGAAGCATCAATGCAGTTGAAGACACGGTGAATCCGCTCCAGGAAATTACGCACGCCAGCCGCGCGCTCGGCCGGAGTCAGGCTTTGCAGAAGGCGATAGGTTTCGCGCAAATCCGCGCCTGCGCTGAAGCCCGCTGGAAGTTGACTATGGATGATCAAGACACGGGCCTCTGAAGCCTGATCCTTCAATTGCACCGCAAACTCTTCTAGCTCTTCCAAGCTAGCAGAGCCAATCTCGTTGCAAGGCTGGCGGTGAAGGGCCAGTTCAAAGACTTGTCCTGTGAGCTTCCACGATAATGTCTTGCCGTCAAATGGAGTCAAATCCGCTACTCCCGATACAAGTTTTCAATCTGCTCTTTATAGCGAGCCTCAATGGCAGTCCGTTTCAGCTTTCGATAGGCGGTAAGAAGCCCGTTCTCCACAGTAAACGGCTCGGTGGTGAGGTAGAACCGGCGCAATTGTTTGTAGTGAGGTAGCTGCTGATTGACCGCTTCCAGCGCCGCCTCGATCCGTTCCTTGGCAACATTGCCGGCAATGATAACCGACAGAAACTTGCAGCCATTGCCCACCACCATCACTTGCTCAGTTTCCGGGAGAGCCTGTAGCAGCATCTGCTCGAGGGGTTCGGGGCTGATATTGTGGCCGCCGCTGGTGATGATCAGGTTCTTCAGACGACCGACAATTTTCCAGTTTCCTCGTTCGTCCACCTCTCCCTGGTCGCCGGTATGAAGCCAACCGTTCTCAATCATCTCGGCGGTTTCCTGGGGCCGATTAAAGTAACCGGGAAAAACATTGGGACCGCGCACCAGGATCTCATCACGATCGCCCAACTTCATCTCAATGCCGGGAATGGCTGGTCCCACCCGACCTGGGGTGACATGCTGAACGTCATCCATAGTACATATGGCCGTCGTTTCTGTCAGCCCGTAAACTTGCAACACAGGGATTCCGAGCATTTGAAAAAATAATTGCGTTTCCTCAGCCAGAGGAGCTGAGCCGCAGATTAAGGCTCGCAGGTTCGGACTGAGCTGCCGTTTGATCTTTGGAAAAACCAAGGATTCAGCCAGACTCAACCAAAGCCAATCGCGCCAACCCCCGCGTCCGTTGCGACCTTTCCGCCAGGTGGACTGTCCCCGTTCGAACAAGGCTAAACCAATACCACGTTTTTGCCTTAATTGGGTCTTAATACCGTTACACATCCGCTCTAGCAAGGCAGGGACGTTCAGGAAGTAGTGAGGCCTTGCAATTCGGATTTCCTCGGCCAGCTTGTTCAGATCTGTGGACAGCATCAGGCCGTTGTTGCGAAACAGGCAGGTCAGCAACAAGATCCAAGAGCCTGCAAAACAGAACGGAAGATAATGAAGAACCCGGTCGTCTCCTGCTTTTGCCACATTCTGCATCAGTTCTTCCAAACGTCGGTAACATTACCTACATTCAAAACAACTCCCTTAGCTGGGCTGGAAGTGCCGGAAGTATAGATGATGGTGACGGGAGTGTCGTCCTTCAAGTCCGCAAGAAATCGTGCTCCTGAATTTGCAAGTGAGGAAATTCGGCTGGCGTGAAGTGCGGCGGCCCCTTGCAGAGGTTTTTCCTGAGTCCTCGCGAAAATCTTGTCGAACATCAGGACACGAGGAGCCTTTGGCCAGAGTGAAATCACACTGTCCCGAAGCTGTTCATCGCTGCAGCAAATCAAGCTGGGAGAGCAATCCTTGATCATCCAGACCAGCTCCTCCGGAGCTTGACGGGAATATAACGGGACCACCGTGGCACCTTCAGCCATGATCGCGAGATCAAGAGCCACCCAACGGCTACTGTTTGGCGCTAACAGCACGCAGCGCTGACCCGGCCGCAGTCCCGCCAGGGTGAGGTAGCGATGCGCTTGGGCTATATTCTCGAGCAACTCGGAACAGGATGTCGAAACGACCTGTCCAGTTCGAAGTTCTTGCAGGATCGGTTTGGCTGGCAATAATGCCAAATTTGCAAAAATCTTTTGGAGGAAATTCATCCTTGGTCGAAGAGCTCCACGAGTTTCCGTAGATTGGGACCGAGAGCTGGAAGAAAGTCTTCCCAGGATAAATGCCCCGTCCGCAACGGAAACTCCGGATAGCGGTGCTGGACATGTTCCTGGAAATAAATTCCCATCCGAGCCATGGCTTTGAGGTTAGAAACCACCGTGCGACCGATGCCACCTCTAATTTCCTCGCTGTCTTTGATCAGCCGTTTCAGGGTTCCGGCCAGCTTCGATTCCAGGTCTGGATCGTCCACTTCCAGCAACAAATCGGAATGGCCCCGTTCGCGCATGAGGTTGCGGATTCGCTCGTCCATCGTGACTCCGGTCGATGGTACGAGCGCAGGCATACAGGTGACAATTCCGTGATAGCGAGATGAAGCCAGCAAGTGGCAGCAACGCAGAATGCTCACCAACTGATACATGTCATATTGATCAGAGACGAAAAGAGGCAGCCCGCCCAGCCGCTCACTCATAATTTCGCAAGCCCGGCGGTCAAGAGCCTCCATTCCGATTAGGACGGGAAGGACCCGATGGTCGCGGCGAAAGGCGGCCACTCCATCGGCAAAGGCGGTCAGGTAGCGGTGAAAGGCGGCCTTGACCGAAGCGCCGTCGTTATGAAAATAAATGGAGCGATAGTGGCTCTGCTGGTAGAGCCCGAGAGTTTTCGACAGTGTTAGTTTGACCAAAGAGGGGCGAACCGGCCACCAGAAAGGGTTAATAGGGCAGAGACCGAGGATGGGCATGCGCCCATCCCACCCAGCCTGTCGCAATACCCCTTCTCCATATTCAGCGCCCAGAGGCTCAAAGGTCCAAGCTGTGTCGGTTCCGAGTTCAGTGGGGACACCGAGACGTCCCAGCACCGTCTGGGATTCTTCATTGCGAGTGATGACCAGCGAGTCGGCGCAGTAGCGCCGGCACATCTTTTGAAGAAACCGGTCCATGTGTCCAGCTTCTGCTCCATACCCGACAGACAGCTTGTTTTGTGCGGCAGCGATGCCCAGTGAACCGATCATCATGGCGGTAAGGGCATTGGCAAACTTACTTTTAAACATGGAGCCTTCACAGGCCACCACCCCATGATACTGGCTCATCTCACGGAAAAGAAAAGGGGGGAAGATATCGGGAAGCTTGACTTGCCGGGCCGTTTGGAAATAGCCACGGGATAACTCCAAGTTGTGGGATAGGACACTCAGATCGAGATAGCGATCGCCGAGAATCCTGCGGACCTGGCGAATCATCTCTTTTGTAACCGGCAAAGAGCAATTTCAATCGCGTTCCGGGGGTCCAGGGTTTTCCCACCCCCAACATCCAACGGATTTTCGAGAGCTCGATGAGGCTGCAAACCCAGCTCTCCAATACCAAATCCATCATGACGCGGTCCTCTCAGTGACAGCGGGCCATTCCCGGTAGGGGTATGTGAAATGGTTTTCGGTGGAGAATTTATATAAGGGATAACAGTAGTCGGTGAACCGGGCCGGAGCTTTTCCCGTCTCGCCGACCACCCGGCTGTTGTCGAACACCGTGTTCCAAACCAGGTAGGGCAAGAATACTTTAAGCAAAGAGGCTAAATAACCGACGGAAGTCCCTTGACGGTTAGACAAACTGTTCACGGCCGCGCTGAAAGGACGCCGCAGCCACGGCAAGTAAAGAGGGCTACGCTTGCGGCTCGCCGCGCTCAAGGCATCGGTGATCTCCCAGCAGGTTTGAGAATTTAATCCAGAGGAAAGGTGGTAGGTATCGTGTAACGGTTTTTCCTTCTGGTGCAGAGTCACAATCGAGTCGGCGACGAAATCAGCCGGTACAATGTCAAGCCGGTCGGTTGGGCGAAGCGCCAGGAAAGGTAATCGAGCCAGAAAGACAAAAGCCTGCACCATGTCAAATTGGGTGGTTTCAGGATGGCGGCTATCCCCCAGCACAATGCTGGGCCGAAAGATGGTTAAGGGCACGCCCGGCAATAACTCGCGGATCAGGTGTTCGCAGAATTTCTTGGTACGCGCATAGGGGTCGTAGTCGGAACGTTGCCAGTCGATGGCTTCATCTTCACCTACGACTTCATTGCTTCGAATGCCCGCGACTGCCACGGTACTGACATGGCTGAAGCGGCGTAGTCCATGGTCCGACACAACCCTCCGCGCAAGCTGCAACACCTCCAAGGTGCCTCGCAAGTTGACATTGAGACATGTTTTCTCCGATTTACGATTTAACGAGGCGGCACAATGAAGCACCGCGTCGGTGGACCTCACCAGGCGTTCGTAATCAGCCTGGCCAAGGCCGAAACGCGGGTTAGTAATGTCTCCCAGGAAGATTTGGATGCGGGAATTGAGCCAATGCTGGAAGTGCGGGAAGTCCAAGTGAAGTTGCATGGCCTGCCACAACTTCAGCTCAGCTTCACGGCGCTCTTTGGCACGAATCAAAAGGTTGAGAGGCTCGGAGTGGTGTTGCAACAATCCAGCGGCTAGGTGGGCACCCAGATATCCGGTGGAGCCTGTGATGAAAGTTGCCATGATCTGTTTTAATCTCCACCCTGCGCGAGTTGTCGCAGCTGGTCGTCGGGCTCGGTGGCGGCGGCGACTGCACTCGATCGCGCTGAAGCCGGCATGGGCTGCATTTCAACCGGCGGGGCAGGGATCACAGATCCTGAATGTATCGGCAATTTGAAGTTGCGGGGGAGCAGCCCGGTTTCTGGACGGCGACCTTCAATCAAAGGATAGGTCCAACGCCGCAAAGCAGGCACGTGAAGATTAATCCAATAATCGTACCAATCAATCACTTCGGAATCGTACCCAAAGGCTTCGATCTCGTCTGGAGGAAGCATTTTGGACAAGACCGTGATATGATCGGCCGCAAAAAAATATTCATTGTCCAGAATGAACGGCTCATAAAGCTCGATTACCTTATGGACTTTCTCTAACGCTCTTTGCTTGCGGGCCAAACTTCCCCCTTCAAAAGCCACGGTGGCGAGGATCCGCTGCAAACCCTGCAAGAGCTTTCTGAAACGGGGCAGGGAAACATTGCGGTAGCGAGTCTTGGACACGGCAATGGTGTCACAACGGGCACGAAGCCAATGTTCCAATCCTTCCAGGGACCGATAGTGCTTTCGATGGGCCAGGCACGTCAATTCAATGGCGCGTCGCATGTCCGACGGGTTAGTGGCAGAAGTAGCCAGTTGGTACACCTTTTCGTGGCAGCGTGAAATCACGGCGGCCGCCACCAGGGTCAAGCCGCGGCAAACCAGGTCTACCGGAATGACGTCGAGCCGTTTGCGCTTGTTCGAAGGCAGTTGCCGGAAGTAAGTCCCCAACAAGTAAGACAAGGGTGCTGTTGTGTTGACACCCTCATTCCAACCGCGGAAGGGCTGACTCAACGAAGACTCGACAATGGAAGGCCGCACAATGGCGATCGGCAAATTTCCGCCTTCCAGTGACAAGAGCGACTCTCCCAGGCTCTTGGTATAAGTGTAAATGTTAGGCCACCCCCAAGTGTGGGCTCGATTAATCCCTAGCTCGATAAGCTGCTCCCGAATCCAGCGGGTGCGAATTTTGCGCACACGGTTTTGAAGGTTACGCGTGTCTGCGGGACCGGCCTCGTCGTGTTTGTGCCCGCCAAGAGCCTCCAGGTGAAACTGCTCAGTCAGCCTTGAACTTTCAGATTGTCGGGTGATGCCGTCGACCGACTCATGCAGGTACTGCCATTCCAAGCGAGCATTGAAGTCGGGGTGCTCTCCCGGGGTATAGTTCGGGTGCAATTCCTCGGGGACTCGACCGTCAGTCCTTCCATTGACGAAACAGGTGGAGACGTGCACCAGACCTGCATGGTCGCATTTGCGCAGGAAATCGACCAGGTGCAGCGGGCTATCAGCATTGGTGGAGAGAGCGAGCCGCAGATCCGGGTTGAAGTCGGTCAAACCGGCCGAATTGATGATGAGATCGAGATTTGCAAAAAGAGATGCAGCCGTCTTGTCATCTAACCCGAGCTGTGCTTCGCTGACATCCCCTTCCACAACTTCTAAACGTTCTCCGATAAAATCCGCCAGACCGTCGCCATAACGATCATGCAGGGGTTTGAAAGCCGGAGACTCTGCCACGACCTTCTCGAAACGTTGGAGCGCCGATCGCGAACCTTGCCGGCGGATGAGCAAGAAAACGCGACCGATCTCCGGCAAGTCATGGAGCAGCAGGCACAGCCAAACCTTGCCAATAAACCCGGTAGAACCGATGAGCAAAATATTTTTGCCGGCCAGAGTTTTGCGAACCGACAGGGTTTGAGTGTGAGACCGGCGCTTGCCGAAGCTTACCACGGCTTGTCGCTTTTCGCTGACCTGGCGGTGCGCAGGCAGAATGATTTTTTCGATTAGCTGGGGTTCATGGCCTGCCGGTAGAAGCAAGGCGAGATCCTCAGACTCCATCAGTCCGTCTGTTTTTGAGCGATGGACCGCGGCGAGGGCTTGCTTCCGAGAAAACCATCGCAGGATGCCAGGTGAGGAAATGACCGGATCCATGAGCCGCCCTGTTGCCAGGCGGTCTCGAAACTCCAGCCGGTTGGTCAAAAGCCTCTCGACCTTTAAATATTGTGCCAGCGGTCGGATGACATGTTCAAGTTCGTGGCTGACGAGCACGACTTGGCGTCCCGTTTCCAGGAGTTGTTGAATCCGTTCCACACCTTCGGGGCGCAACCTGGGACGGAGCAGGTAGTCAAAATATTCTTCCCCCAGTAAGTCCAGACGATCGCGGCTCATGCCGCGCAAAGGCAAATGGAGGAGACGAGTTGCCAGCGTCCGGTTGGCCAACGCCAGGCAAGGCCGCAATAACCACAGAGCTCCCACTGCCCCCCATCGGTAGATTCGCTCCGAGAAAGCCTGGGCATTCCAGGCGTAATGGAAGGCCAACCAGGACCAGGGAATCGAAAGCAAACCTTCTTCGACGCGGAAGAAGGCCGGTTCCGGCCTGCTGTGGTCAGTTTGTATCAAAATAGCTTTCTGGCTCAAAGTCTATATACCTGAGGCGCTGCCCTGTGAACAATATGGGCAATCAGTTAGACGTATTGCCAACCAGAGCGGAGTGGCTTAAAAGAAGTGGCAAAGTCACACCTGCTAGCGCGGAAACTATCCAGGAGGACCTACCCAAGGACCTGAGCATGCAAAAGGATACGCAAGCGGAGGCTGATTTTCAAGATAAAACCGCTGACCAATGGGCGAAGTGAGGTCATTTTTCATTAGCCCTGCGCTTCAGCGCGGGGCTAATGAAAAAAGCATGCCCCCGACACCTGAGTGACCCACAACTCACACAACCTCCGCCCACTGTCCCGTGCTGCCGCTTTTCAGCACGGCATCACAGACCTTTTGGGTTTCCTGGGCGTCGCGGAATGTCGGGCTGGCGGGCCGGTTCTTGGCCAGGCCATCGAGGAAGTCGGCTACCTGGTGAACAAAGCTGTGTTCGTAACCGATCTGGAGACCCGGCACCCACCATTGGCTCATATAGGGGTGCTCGCCATCGGTCACGTGGATAGAACGCCAGCCCCTCAGAACTCCCTCATCCCGGTGGTCGAAGTAGGCCAGCCGGTGCAGGTCGTGCAGATCCCACTGGATTGAAGCTTTTTCGCCGTTAATCTCGAAGGTATAAAGGGCTTTGTGTCCGCGAGCATAACGAGTGGATTCAAACGTGCCGAGCGATCCATTTTTGAAGCGGGCCAGGAAGGCGCAGGCATCGTCGATCCCCACGGGTTCGACCTTACCAGTAAGGTTGTGTTTACGTTCTTTGACAAAGGTTTCGGTCATGGCGGTCACGCGGGAAATGTCGCCGTTGATCCAGATGGCGGTGTCGATGCAATGGGCTAGAAGATCACCGGTCACACCGCTGCCGGCCGCTGCCACGTCCAGTCGCCACAGAGCTGTGCCACCTTGGGGCAGGTCGGCAGAAATGGTCCAATCTTGGAGGAAGACTGCCCGATAGTGGAAGATGCGGCCGAGCCGCCCCTCCTCCACAAGTTTCTTGGCAAGTGTCACAGCCGGCAAACGACGATAGTTGTACCAGACCATATTGGCCACGCCGGCCTGCTCGATTGCTGTAACCATCTGGGCTCCCTCCTGGCTGCTCATAGCCAGCGGTTTCTCACAGAGGATCATCTTGCCAGTCCGCGCGGCAGCCAAGGCGATGTCGCGGTGCAAATTGTTAGGGACGCAGATATCGATGACATCAAGATCCTTCCGTTCAACCAGCTTTCTCCAGTCGGTCTCCACCGACTCATACCCCCAAGTCTCTGCGAAGATCTTCACCTTTGCCTCATCCCGAGCGCAAACCGCCTTCAAAACTGGCTGGTATTGCAGGTCGAAAAAGTTATTGACCTTGCGATAGGCATTCGAATGGGCCCGGGCCATAAAGCCGTAGCCGATCATGCCTACATTCAACTTTTTTTTCATAGAGGTCCTCTTGCTGGTGTTGTGTTTCCGAAGTAGCTTGCCAATCAGTCCGCACCCCCTCACCCAGTGGGCGTTCTTAACGTTCCCAGGCTTCCCCCCACGGTGGTGAGGGGAGAGTACAAGTTACTAATTTATTCTCCGGACATAGGGGGCGTTCCCCACAACAGGCTGCCTGAAAGGGCGGCCATAGGCTGACCCAGGGCAAGCGTTAGCGGCGCCCCGGGTCAACGGCCTCGCCAAACCCTCATGAAAGACGGTGGAGCGGAGGTGGCGCCGATCGCAACACGATCGGCGCCACCTCCGCTTCACCGTTCAAAAAAGAAGCCATGTCCTTATTACCCAGGGTGCCGCTGCGGGGGCTGCGACCCCTCCGCTCTGCCCTGGGCTAAACTATCGCGGCCTTTCAGGCCTTTGACACTCAGTGCCCAACCGTCGCAGTAGATCAGAATCATTGCAAAACTGAACAAGAAACTCAAGCCTCAGCGGTGGCTCTGGTGGCTCTCGGATGCCCCTCAATCCCCCGCCTAATTCTAAAAGCAGCCAGTCAGTAATGGCGTGGGAAGGGAATCCCAAGCTACCTGCTCTTTTCACTAGAGTCAAAACCAAATTGAGCATAAACAGCAATTGCGCTGCTAAGCTACCCGAGGGCAGCTTTCACGGCTTCAGCGGGGTGAGACACGGGACCCCCTCTCCGACTGGCGCCCAAAAGTTTGTGGGTTTACACGTTTATGGTTCCCATTAAACTCTGCTGGTCGCCGCGCGGAGCGCGCCTCCCACATTCTCAACCTATTGGGGCCAGGGGGGCAATCCATTGGCAAGCTATTTCAACTCTCCAGTTAGGCTTAACAATGAACAACCAGACCCATTGCCACTTCCGCTACCGGCTGACGGCTGATAGCTGAATGCTTCAGATTTTACATTACTGTGACAATTGGAACGGGCTCTCTTATTACATTGCGAGGGTCCCAGTTGGAATTTTTAGTCCTGCCATTTGTTGCTATGAAGCGCCCGAAAATTTATATCTTTGCCTTCCTGTTGCTTCTCTTAAACTCCGCTTACCTCTGGCCCTTGGCCAATCCAACCCTTTTTTACATGAGCAACCTGATACTTCATATGGGGCTGGGGACCTTGTTGGCAACGGTGGCTCTTCGCTATCTATCCAGAAATTTTGCCATTCTGGCTGGCTGGCTCCGTTGGAGCTTGTCGTTGTTCCTGCTTTGCGCAGTACCCGGATTCGCGTTGATGATTTTGGGCGGGCTGCGACCCTATCGCTGGATCTTGCACTTGCATATCGCTCTGGCATTGGTCACGGTCTTGGTTCTCGGTTGGGCTCTCCGGACTCAAATGAGGAAACGCTCCTCCCAAACGCTGCGACTGGCCTGGAGGAGTTATGCTCTGGCCGTGCCCGTACTACTGCTTTTTCCCTTGGGAGTCAGAATCTATCGCCATTATGTTCCCTCGGAATGGGATCGGATTCGCAATCCCACTAACGCTCCTACCTCGATGTACGAAGAAGGTGACGGACCTAACAGCCCTTTCTTTCCTTCTTCTGCCACCACCACATCCGGAAAGACCATTCCTTCCAACTTTTTCATGACCTCGGAGACCTGCCAGCGCTGCCACCCTGACATCTACGAGCAGTGGAACTCTTCCATGCACCATTTTTCTTCCTTCAACAATCAATGGTATCGAAAATCCATCGAGTACATGCAGGACGTGGCCGGGGTCCAAGCCTCCAAGTGGTGCGCGGGTTGTCACGATCACGCTGTCTTTTTCAATGGAAGATTCGATACGCCCATTAAAGAGCAAATCAACACGCCCGAGGCTCAAGCCGGTCTGGCCTGTACCTCATGCCATTCCATCGTCAGGGTGAAAGACAGCATGGGTAATGGCGGATTTGTGATCGAGTATCCTCCCTTGCACGACCTGGCCACCAGCAATAACAAGATTCTCCAATGGACCCACGATTTCTTGATCAAGGTGGATCCCGAACCTCATAAGAAAGTCTTCATGAAGCCCTTCCATCGCCAGGACACAGCCGAGCTGTGTTCGGCCTGTCATAAGGTCCATCTGGACGTTCCAGTGAACAAGTATCGCTGGCTGCGGGGTTTCAACGACTACGATAACTGGCAGGCCAGTGGCGTTTCCGGCCAGGGAGCGCGCTCCTTTTATTATCCCAAACAATCGCAGAAGTGCGCTGATTGCCATATGCCGCTGGTTGACTCCCAGGATATGGGAAACATCAATGGCAAGGTTCACTCCCACCGTTTCCCGGCGGCTAACACGGCTGTTCCCACGGCCAACCAGGACGGGAAACAACTGAAAACCATCATCGAGTTTCTCAAAAACAAGCATGTCAGCGTGGATATCTTTGCCCTGAGCCCCGCGCAAAAGCTTGGGGTCTCCACCGCGGCACCTTCGCCCAAAGCCGGAGAGAGCTTGCAGCTTTCCAGCTCTTTTGCCATTGGTGAAGAATCGGAGGCCTTCGGGACTCGTGGTATTGAGACAGCGGGTCGATCAGAAATGATCGCGCCGTTGGAAAAGGTTGGAGCTACGGTCCGTCGTGGCGACTCCGTGCGCGTGGATGTAGTGGTACGGACTCGCACGGTGGGGCACTTTTTTCCAGGCGGGACCGTGGACGCATTTGACGTCTGGCTGGAACTCCAGGCTGTCGACGACAAGGGCCAAGTCCTCTTCTGGAGCGGAAAAGTCGAGGACCATGGCAAAGGCCCGGTTGAAGAAGGCGCTCACATGTATCGCTCCTACTTGCTGGACGAGCACGGCAACCTCATCAACAAACGCAACGCCTGGGCCGCCCGCTCCGTGCTTTATGTGCGGCTCATTCCGCCAGGGGCCGCAGACACGGCTCACTTCCGCCTGAATATTCCGGAAAGCTGCGGAGACCGGATCACTCTGAAAGCTAAATTGAATTACCGCAAATTTGCCTGGTGGAATACGCAATGGGCTTTTGCTGGGATTCGGGACCCGCTCCAGGTGGGCTTTGGTCTGGACAAAGGCTATGACAATGGTCATTGGATCTTTCAAGGCGACCTCTCCCAAGTATCCGGCCAGCTCAAAGCGATTCCTGATCTGCCCATCGTCGCCCTGGCAGAAGATGAAAAAGAGCTAGGAGTCATCGGCCAGAAGTCTGAACTTCCTGAGATGAAGTCGAAGTTCGAAAAGGCAGACCTGTTGCGTTGGAACGATTACGGCATTGGCCTCTTTCTCCAGGGCGATCTCAAGTCCGCAGAGTACGTATTTCAGAGAGTGACAGAAATTGACCCAGGTTATGTCGACGGCTGGGTGAACGTCGGGCGGGTCCGGGTTCAGGAGGGCAATACCGCCGGCGCCCAAGAGGTCTTGAAGAAGGCGTTGGATCTGGATTCGGAACTGGCCAAGGCTCATTACTTCTACGCTCTGACACTCAAGACCCAAGGGAAATACGATGAAGCCTTGGAGCACTTGCACAAGGCCCTCTCGAAATATCCTCGCGATCGTGTAGTCAGAAATCAGGCAGGGCGAATCCGCTTCTTGAAGCGCCAATATCCGGAGGCCATTCAAGAATTCCACGAAGCCCTGAAAGTGGATCCAGAAGATTTGCAGGCCCATTACAATTTGATGCTCTGCTATCAAGGCTTGGGAAACTCAGAGATGGCAGATCGGGAGAGAAACCTCTACTTGCGTTTTAAAGCCGATGAGTCTTCCCAGTTCATTACTGGACCCGTGCGGCTGCGACATCCCGCTGCCAACAACGAGCGCCAGCCGATTCACGAGCACGTGTCGGTCCCATTAGACATTCCTTCAAAGGCCCCAGAGGGCAAAGGGAAATCGATTGTAAAGACATACGCAGTAAGAGTCACCGGCGCGACGGAGCCGCAACCAAAAAATGCCACAGAGGCTCGGAGACACAGAGAGACCCGGCTGGGACGCAGATAGACGCAGATCGATGGCGGTACCCTAGCAGTCGAGGATAGAGGATTGAGATCGAAGATCGCGTAAGACTGGTGTCGATCCTCGATTCTCTATCCTCAATCCTCAGTTTTTGTCCTTCTCTGCGCTTCCGCCTCGCTGCGGTTTGCTTTTTGGGTTCACCTCTAAGTTCTTTGTGCCTTTTGTGTCTTTGTGGTTCATTATTTCCTGTCGAGACCTCTTGAACTTATGAGATTTCTTGCCCTGTCGTTGATGTTCCTTTCGGGTCCTTTGCTCCTGTCGTTTGGCTCGCGCAGCGAGGTCCAGCACCCTACCCAGAAGGCGCCAGCCAGTTCCTTCCCCGTTCAGTTTCAAGACATCACTCGCCAGGCAGGTATCCTCTTTAGACACAACAATGGGGCTTTTGGGAAAAAATATCTTCCTGAAACCATGGGATCGGGTTGCGCGTTCCTAGATTATAACAATGACGGCTGGCAGGACATCTTGCTTATTAACGGCATGGATTGGCCCGTGCATAAACGCAGACCGACTTATTCGGCTCTGTATC
>QHZP01000532.1:0-3848 GCA_003224715.1 Acidobacteriota bacterium
TCTTTGAGCTTTCAGAATTCAACGCATTCCATTACGGTTTTAACAATCCGGTGCAGGCCCCAAATCAGGGCAACAACTTTGACTCCAACGTAAGGCCTAACGTGACTACCGGGGATGCCTTCAGTGCCGGGGGGAGTCCTGCCCTGAAGGATGCTTTCCTGTCGATCAACGTGAGTCCATATTTCAAACAGCCGTACATCCATGAGTGGACCTTTGGCATTCAAACGGAGATCAACCCGTCCCTTGGCCTTGAGGTGCGTTACGTAGGGCTGTCCGCCATCCAAATGAGCCATTTCCGTTGCTACGGAAATCAACCTTTTCCAGGGACGGGGCCGGCCCAAGATCGGCGGGTTTACCCTGACTTTGGTTTCAGCTGCACAGCCGATTCAGGCGCAAACTCCAATTACAATAGTCTGCAGGCACAGTTGACCAAGAAGATGTCTCAGGGATTGAGTTTCATAGCCTCCTATACCTGGGCCAAATCAATCTCCGACAATGAGGGTGAAGAGGGCGGCTACGTAAACGGCGGTGCCAATCTCGGACAGAATGACAACAACATTGCGCAGGACCGGGCCCGAAGCTATCTTGACACTCGTCATCGCTTTGTTTTTAGCTCCATGTACGAATTGCCTTTTGGGAAAGGGCGTCGCTGGGCCAGCAAAGGTGGGGCTCTCACTGCCGTGGCCGGTGGATGGGAGGTCTCAACCATTGCTAGTTTCCAGACGGGTTTTCCTGTCTCGACGCTGTCCGGATTTGATTTCGCTAATGTTACACAGGGAGGGCAACGGCCCGATCGAACCTGCAATGGAAACCTGCCCGCAGGTGACCGTACGGTGGAGCGGTGGTTTGACACCGGTTGCTTCACAACCGAGTTCCTGGCGGCCGACCTGGCTGCAGGGCGGCCGCGATTTGGAAACTCAGGACGTAACATTATGGACGGCCCTGGCATTCAGAACTGGGATTTCGGAATCATTCGGGACTTCCAACTCAGGGAAAGGTTGAAAATGCAGTTCCGTGGTGAGCTCTTCAATGCCTTCAACATGGCACGCTTTGGGCTACCGGACGGGAATCTCTCAAGTTCGACCTACGGGAGAATATTGAGTGCTTATGAGCCGCGAGACATTCAATTTGGTTTGAAGTTTCTTTGGTGAAGTACCTGTCGATTTATGTGGTTCTCGCGAACTTTTCCAATTGCAGTCCGCCTGAATGTGGGCACTACCGCAATCACTTAACCCAAACTAAAACGACGGAGGTCGAAAATGAACCAACAGAGTCTTCACAAAACATTTCGAGTCTTGTCATCAGTCGCGCTATCCACAATCGCGTTGTTTCTCTTGGCCAGCACGCTCAGCGCTGGCGAAAATGGCACCCGACAGTGCTCAAACGCGACCTTGAAGGGCAGCTATGGGCTGTATCATGATGGAACAGTCATTGGTGTCGGTCCAACCGCGGTGATTGCAATATTCACGTACGACGGAGAGGGCAATCTAACGGGAACCGGAACCTCGAAGGTCAATGGAAACGTCACTCATTTCACGTTGATTGGCACCTACACGGTGAACGAAGACTGCAACGTTTCTGATGCCGTGGTGTTCCCGAGTGGAGCGACAGCGACGCATGAGTATGTGATCGTTGACAACGGTAAGGAGTTTTTCTTCCTGAATACGACGCCTGGTACAGCGACAACTGGGAATGTGAGTGTGGGTGTCGGCAAGAAGCAATTTCGTAGAGGCGACGACTGAACGTTAGCGAGACAAAAAAAGCGTCTAGAGGGCTTTACCCTGGCAGGTTCTGGACCAAGGATTGTCATCGATCAAAGCCAATACAAGCACAATAAGTAATTTTACAAATCCGCCAAAGACCTCTGGGCGATCCTCTATCCTCGATTCTCTATCCTCTGTTTTTCTTGTTAGGGACGCAGGTTCTCCATTCCCTGGGACTCATCTGCGCGGCGCTGGCTTAGCTTGGCGAAGGTCCGGCGAGCTTCAGACGCTTCCTGGGACTCTCCCAGCTTGTCATAAACCTGGCCGAGCAGAAAGTGAGGTCGGGCGTCCTTGGCGTTGAGCTGGACGGCCAGGAGCAGTTCGCTTCGAGCTGCTGTGAAGCGCTCCAGTTTCAGCAAAGCTTTCCCGCACAGGTAATGTGCTTCGGCCATTTTGGAATTAATGGTAATGGCCTTGCGAAGGCACTCCAAGGCGCGAGCCGCGGGCTCTTTCTGGTTACTGAAGAGCAATACGTAGGCGAGGTCGAGATAAGGTTCAGGGGTTTGCAGGTGTTCTTGCTCGATGAGTTCGATGGCCTTCTTGAAATAGTTCTCTGCCAATCCGTAACTGCCGGTGCGCGCCAGCGCCGAGCCCAGGGCTCGCTGAGCATTCGGATTCCTGGGATTCAATTCTACGGCCTTGTAGAAATAAGGCAGCGACACCTCATATTTGCCACGCAGTAACAAGCGCCAGCCTGCAAAATACCAGTTGAAATCACTCTGGGGGTTCTGCTGGACGGCGGTTTGTAATTCTCGCTCCGACTCCTCATACTGTTTCAATTCCGCCAGCGACAGGCCCAGCAGAAGATGGGCGACATCATTTTGGTTCTGCAACTCAAGGGACTTGTGCAAGAGTTCGGAGGCCTGTTCCCACTGATCATGTTCAAAATAGACGCGGCCGATTCCCAGATAGGTTTCTGCGGTTATGCCTCCCTGGGCAAGATATCGTTTCACAATGGAGTCGCCTTCTGCGATCTTGCCGGAGGCTAGAAGGGTATCGAGTTGGCTTGCCAGTCCTCCTTTCTGTTGTGCAGCCGGTTTCAGCTCCGCGAACATTTGCAAACGCATCAAATGAAGGAGCCCAAGGCATATCAGAGCTCCCACAGCTCTTGAAGCGCGACTTTTCTTAAGGTCTCCCACTCTCAACCTGATCTCCTTTTCGAGTTTGTCATTATAATATGAGGTCAATGATCCCCCTGAGATATTGTGTGGTCGCTTGTGATAAGCTGAGCCGCGGTTAATGCAGGTCAATGCTCCATTGACCCGCGGGGCAGTGGATAACGGAAAGTTCGCCCTAATTCTCTGATGTCAACGACCGTCGGGATCCGATGCGACTCACGAATAATTGTTTCAAATTTCTTGCTCTTCCCTTCTTGGCGGGACTTTTCATGTCATTTGGGTCCGAAAATCCCCCCTATCAGGGGGGAAGGCGTGAAGAAATTAGCTGTAAGGCACTTTTAGGTGGCCCCCTCACCCCTGGCCCCTCTCCCCCGATGGGGGCGAGGGGAAAAAAATCATTAGAGTTAACGCCCTCGCCCCCACTGGGGGAGAGGGTGGCCGCAGGCCGGGTGAGGGAGCCTATCATTTTCATCCTTGATGGAGACGGAATAGGCGGTTCCTCCACAGTTCAATTTTTCGACGTAGCTCAGACGGCCGGTCTGAGGGACCGGGTAGTGAACGGGGGCGACAAAACCAAAAAATACGTCTTCGAGAGCACCGGCAGTGGGGTGGCGGTTTTCGACTACGATGGTGATGGTCACCCCGACATTTTCATGGTGAATGGCTCACGCTTGGAAGGTTTTCCGCCCGGCCAGCTGCCCACAAACCATCTCTATCGAAATAATGGAGACGCGACATTCGTTGACGTAACGGCCCAGGCAGGCCTTGCCCACTCAGGTTGGGGGCAGGGAGTTTGCGCCGGCGATTACGACAATGACGGAAACAGCGACTTGTTTGTGACCTATTATGGTAGCTCTAACCTGCTTTACCACAATGAGGGCAAGGGCCGTTTTTCTAACGTTACTCACAAAGCGGGTCTTGATAACGTCCTGCGTAACTGGAGCACTGGCTGCGCTTTCGTGGACTA
>QHZP01000532.1:3904-5461 GCA_003224715.1 Acidobacteriota bacterium
TAGCCGGCTACGTGGATTTAGACTTGGCCAAGACGCCACTGCCAGGCGCCAACTCCCATTGCCGCTGGAAGGGTGTACCCGTCTTTTGTGGCCCGCGCGGTTTGCCTGCTGCCAAAAATCACCTCTATCACAACAACGGGAACGGAACGTTTACAGAGGTTTCCCTGAAAGCAGGGATTCAGCCAGCCAGCAATTGTTATGGCCTGTCAGCCATAGCAGCCGACTTTCAAAACCGGGGCTGGCCGGACCTCTACGTGGCTTGCGATTCTACGCCCAGTTTGCTCTACCGTAACAATGGACACGGCACCTTCCGTGAAATAGGCGTTGCCAGTGGGGTAGCTCTCAATCAGGATGGCTTTACCCAAGCTGGCATGGGCGTTTCGGTGGGCGACTATAACGGGGACGGTTGGCTGGATATTTTCAAAACTAACTTCGAGGACGACGTTCCGGACCTTTATCGAAATAACGGTGATAGTACCTTCACCTTCGAGACGTACGACGCCAAGCTGGGCTTTCAGCTCAGATATCTAAGTTGGGGGGGTGGCTTCTTCGACTTCGACAACGACGGCTGGCCTGACATCTTCATTGCCAACGGCCATGTTTACCCTGAGCCGAATAGCCAGGGCTTAGGCGCACCCTATCGACAACGCAATCTGCTTTACCGTAACCTGGGCAATGGAACGTTTGATGACGTGACCAAACTTTGTGGCCCGGGACTAGAGTTGGAGCGATCAGGCCGCGGCGCGGCCTTCGCCGATTTGGATGACGACGGAGACCTTGACATTGTCGTCAACAATCAAAATGATTTACCTACACTCTTGAAGAACCAAGGCGGTAACCGGAAGAACTTTATTCAGGTGCACACCCGGGGAACGCGATCGAATCGCGACGGCATTGGAGCACGAGTCTCGATCCGAACTGGTGAGAAAAAACAGGTGGACGAAGTTCGCAGTGGTGGCAGCTATCTCTCCCAAAGCGATTTTTGCCTGCATTTTGGAATCGGCGAAGCGGAGAGGGTGGATGAGGTCGAAGTGCGCTGGCCGAGCGGCAGCATCGATCGAATCAAGGATGTTCCGGCCAACCAGCGGCTTTTTGTTGAAGAAGGTAAGGGACTATTAAGAGCGGTTGCTCTGCCGCTGGCTTCTCGATCAAGGGATCACTCACAGTAATAGCTAACGCCAGTACGCCCGAGCTTCCCCCCTTTTCCAAGGGGGGACTACAGGGGGGTAAACACTGTTGAATCAGGGTGTGAAATGATTGCCCGATGTGAGCCCCTGTAGTCCCCCTTGGAAAAGGGGGGACAAGATCTAAGACGGAGGACCTTCCTCGCTGACTGACGAATTTTTTCACACCTTTAGGACGAGCAGGCGTTAGCCTGCGGGAATGTCTCCGTCGCAGTCAATCCAAGCGTCCGGGAAGATATTGACGCAGAAAACGAGCAGCCAGGATAAACCCGTCCTTACGCGCCTGCGGGAACTCGGCCCGATTACTGGTTTTTTCGTCCCAGAACTCATCTTCATGTTCTACGGCCATACCTCCTCGGAAGCCCGCCTGCAA
>QHZP01000533.1:0-4996 GCA_003224715.1 Acidobacteriota bacterium
GGAGTTAGGTCGGTAGAATAATGAGATTGTTTCATGAATGATTTCTTACTCTCGTCCCAGGTGTGTGGCCATCTCAGCACCCTTCCCAGGACCTTGGTCGTAGGTTGCAAGAATCGTCATCCGCACGAGACGAGCCGAAGCCGGACTAAAGATTTCCTCATTCACCTTGGAATCGACCGCTGGACGGTAATGCTTGGCAATTTCGTCTCGGCCCTTCTCGACCAACGGCATGACCTGTTTCTTTAGTTTGGCCAGGCGCTCCTTGACACGGTCCAGCTCGTCCAAAATTGGCCGTTCGCGGGAGTGGCGCTGGTCTCGTTCTGCCTGAGTTGCCAGCTCTCGTTCTTCGTGGTGCACCCCAGCAAAGGCAGCTTGCACTCGGTAGTAGTCGGCCTGCAGAATAGGATCAAACTTGTGGTCATGACAACGGGCACAATTGACAGTGAGGCCCAGGAAAGCTGCGCCGGTTGTCAGAACCATATCGTCCAAATCATTGGCGCGCTGCTGCAGTTGTCCCTCCAGGTTGGCGATTGGCACGGTGTCGTGAACGCCGGCTACCAGAAAGCCGGTGGCAACTTCGATCTCCGGATCGTTGGGAGCGATTTGATCGCCGGCCAACTGTTCCAGAACCAGACGACTGAATGGTTTATCTAGGTTAAAAGACCGGATAATGTAATCCCGAAAGGGCCAGGCCCGCTCGCGCAAGTGGTTTTGCTCATAACCATGACTTTCGCCAAAGCGGATCACATCCAGCCAATGTCGCCCCCAGCGCTCTCCGTAATAGGGAGAGGCCAATAGTCTGTCAATGAGCTTTTCGCAGGCGTTCTCACTCTTGTCCTGAAGGAACGATTCTACTTCCTCCGGTGTAGGAGGAAGCCCCAGCAGGTCGAAAGTGGCCCGCCGAATATAGGTTCTGCGATCAGCCGGTGGCGAGGGTTTCAGACCCTTCTCCTTGAGCTGGGCGTAGACGAATCGGTCAACCGGAGAGGCAGACCAGTCAGGTGGAATACCCGCCGGGCTGGGAACCGAGACCGTTCGCAACGGCTGAAGCGACCACCAATTCAAGCCAGCCCGGGGACGGACGGCACTGGCTTTGGCCAGCGTCATTGACCACGGGGCGCCGGCGTCAATCCAACCGCGCACTGCTTCTCGCTCCTCTTTAGTCAAGGGATTGCCGGGCGGCATCTCGTCCGCAAATATCTTGCGCACCATCAAGCTTTCCTCTGGATGTTTGGGGCTCAGGGCGGGGCCACTCTTACCTCCCTTGACAGCCGTTTCGCGAGTCGTTAAGACAAGATCGGCGGGCTTCATCTCGGCGTTGTGGCACGACAGACAGCGCTTGGCGATGATAGTCATGGCCTCGGATTCCAGTACAGAGACCTCCTGAGCTGCCAGCGGCGAGGTGAATAGGACGAACAGAGCTACAAGGTCGAGGAAGGCCTTAGCAACGAATAACTGCTTGCTGATTAGTTTTTTCATAAACCTTTCGGAGCCGCGTGGGTCCTTGAGGATCGGCGATTAGAATGACACGGAGGGCCCAGGCTGTCAAATTGTGGTACCGAGGGACCATCGCTCTGGTTCCGCAAGGATAGCGTTTTTCAATTCAGCTTTGCTTGGTTCCAGATTGAGGAGTCTCTTGGCCACGAGGCAAAACGTTTCGCGCCGTCGAAAGTGGCAAACACAGAATCGTTTCTTCCCGAAGTGAGATCCAATTTCTTGGAGCCGGGGGCCACGGGCTTGTCCCGTGGGGGTTAACGCTGGCAGCTAAAGCTGCAGCGCGATAATATTAGAGACCACGGGCTTGCCCCATGGAGTTTCATGCTGATGATTTGGATATGCTGATTCAGCCATATCGAAGGGATGAAATGAACTTTGCATACTGCTGTCAAGTCTATTTCCGATGGCATACTCATTGTAGACGTCCTTGCTTGTCCCTGGCGAAACTGAAGGAACCATTGCTGGATAGAATTGCCCGCAATTTTGGTATCCACATTTTGAAATGCACAAGCGATACGACAGATTTGCTTGTACTCGCAAGCCTCAAACCAAGTGAAACAATCGCTGGCTGTGCGAGTAAATTGAAGGGGCAAACCAGCAAGTGGCTACGTGAAAGTATAAGCTTACATGTTCCCACGAATTTGTTGGCCCGCGGGTATTTCGCCTGCACAGTGGGAAAGAGCAGGCGCGAAGCAGTGGAACAATATCTGGCCATTCAAAGCGAACATCACGGGTATGCCGCTCGTAGCATGCCACCAGTGTATGTGGAAAGGTTCGATGTCACGACCGAGGATGAAGCTCGCTTGAATGCAAAGCATGCCCGCACCCTGATACAATTCCATTTTGTTCTGGCCACTTGGAAGCGAAGAGGAGTGTTCGGCTCACAACAGGGAGGAGCCATTGCCACGGCATGGCGGAGCTTACAGGCCAAAAAAAAGTTTGCGCTTCTTAAGGTTTCGTTCTTGCCGGACCACGTTCATTTGGCAGTTCGGGCACATCCGGCCGCATCACCGGCCGATTTGGCGGTAATCTTTATGAATGTCAGCCAGCAGGTTATGTTTGAGCATTTCTGCGATGTGATCATTAACGCCCGGCTGGAACGGTTGTGGCAGCTCAGTGCCTACATAGGCAGCTACGGCAGTCTGGCCACGCCCCAGATTCGGAAGTATATGCAAAACTGGGCTAATGAGTCAGTCGAGTAGCCTGCAATCGTGAGTCTCCACGGGATACGGCCTCGAGTGTTTGTAGCTGCCAGCGTTAACCTCCACGGGGCAAGCCCGTGGCATCCCTCGTCTTTGGTCTTTCCGCTCTTGCGGGTATGCGACCGTCATCAACAACTGACCCGTAGATGTCCCCCAACAACCAATGCATTATGCTTGCGCCACCTCTTGAAAACGCCAATGGCCAGATTCTATGATAAGCAGGAATCACAGTCCGCGGCGGTCTCTCCGGAATTCATTCCGCCAAGAGCCCTTTATTGATCTGTCGGTTCAAAGGTTTTTTTCGGGAGGCGAGGTGGGCACACTTCAAGATACTTTTCTTCCACGATTCGTTCTTGTCTTGATCTCCACGCTGCTTGGCCTCTTACTGGCTGAAGGAGTCGTCCGGCTTTTGGCGCCACAGCCTCTGACAATTCCGTGGGCAGACGAGGTTAGCGGTGTTCTGGCGCCGCGAGCAAACGTTCGGGGCCGCGAATATGTTCCCCACACTTATGACGTCACAGTCTCTTTCAATTCGCAACGGTTCCGGGGCCAAAGGGAATATCAACCCCAACCGGGACCGGGAGTCACACGTATTGCCACTCTGGGAGACAGCGTTACCTTTGGTAATGGAGCCAATGACGACCAGACTTATCCGGCTCAGCTTGAAGGAATTCTTCAAGGACGGTCTATCAAGAAAGGGCTACCTGTTACCTATGAAGTCATCAACGCCGGGATTGGTGGGACCGGGACGGCGGAGCAGGCCCTTTGGTACGAGAATTGGGTCAAACAATTTCACCCTCATTTGGTAGTTCTTAACGTCTTCTGTAATGACGTTGACGGGGATCTAATGAGCGGTCTGTTTTATGTTGACCCGAAAGGAAGGGTGTCGCCCCGTCCTCGCGACGAGATACGGGCTGCCGGCCAAAGGTTTCGCGGTTTCCAGAAACTAGTCGGAAACTTACCTGGATATCGTTTTCTAGCTGAACATTCCCAGTTGGCCAGTCTGCTGCGGACTGCCATTGGCGGCGTGATCGACCACAGGAGAAAGGCTGCTCTACTCAAGCAATCACTGCCGCCTTCTCCAATCGGCCATGCCGAACGGTTTCATGAACAGGGTCTCCCAAGACTAGCGGGAGAAGTAAGCTGGCTGAAGGAACAGGTCCAAGCTTCCGGCTCTCGGCTGACAGTTGTGTTTGTGCCCTGCCGGGAAACGATTTATTCTTCCCAGGCTCTGTGGGCCCATGAAGTTCAGCAGGAGTCGCCTTCAATCGTGGCCTGTCTCCGGGAGCTAACCTCAAAGGACGGGATTCCGTTCACTGACCTTACGCCAGTAATTCGTGAACGAGCTGGGCAATTGGATGAGCCGCTTTACTACAATGGACCGCTCGACACTCATCCCACTCCAAAGGGTTACCGTATTATTGCAGAGGCTGTGGCGGCCTTTCTTTCCGGAACAAGGGTAATCCCGATTCCTCCTTCTAACTGAAAACCGGAGTTTAAAGTCGTCCTGAATCAAATAGTCAGGGTGAATCGGCCCGTGGCTATTGGCTGACAGCCGTCAGCTCTCGAATCCAAATGTTACGGAAGCGGACCGGCTGCCCGTGTTCCTGGAGCAGCAACGGCAGCTTCTCCGGGTGCGCCTGGTACGGTGGCCGTTTCATATAAGCAGTGGGGCCCGTCAGCTCAACATCGTCCTGAGCAAGCACGCCATTGTGCAAGACGGTCATTCGGGCGGGACGGACAGCTTTTCCCTGGCATCAAAACGGGGTCCGTGGAACATGATGTCGTAGGTCTGCCACTGGCCAGGTGGACGAGAGGCATTAACCAGCGGCGGATATTGTCCGTAAATGGCTGCGGCCTGTCCATCCGGGTAGGTCTTGTTCTGATAAGAATCGAGCACTTGCAACTCATAAACGCTCATCAGATAAACGCCACTATTACCCCGTGCCTGGTCCGCTCCGCTGGGTGGATCAGGTGTGGCCCACTCCAGATGTAATTGGCAGTCGCCGAACGCTTGCTTGGTCGAAATATCGCCGGCATTCTCGCCGACCTCCATGCAGCCATTCACAACTTTCCATTTCATTGGCCCTCCTTTCTGAGCCTGCCACCGGGAAAGGTCTTTACCATCGAATAACACAATGGCATCAGAGGGTGGCTGGCCCGGGCGATCCTGGGTGCTGGCAGTACCGGCAGCGATGATAGGCGGCTGGGGCCGATTCTTGTCGTGCACCTTCCAATGCTGATCCAGTTTGGCCGCCGGAGAGTAGCTGGTGCAGGCAATGCCAATTCCGAAAGCG
>QHZP01000533.1:5013-7818 GCA_003224715.1 Acidobacteriota bacterium
TTCGAACATCTATAGCGCGACCGGGCTCACAGCGTATCACGGGGTTATCAAAAGTGCGAGTCGAGTGATGCCCCTTTAACTTCATTGAACACCAGTTCTAGCGAGCAACCTCATACCGCCAAAGGTCGGGTCTCGCGAAACAACTGACCCCTCACCCGGCCTGGGGCCACCCTCTCCCCAGGGGAGAGGCATGGGAGCTTTGAGAAAGCTCCCTGGGTGAGGGGACGGCATGTTAACAAACTTGACCAAAGTTTGAACTTCCTCGCCACCAAGTAACCCTAGTTTCGAAAAAAGAGAGGAATTGCTGGCCGAGCCTCGTAGAGGCACCATCTTTATAGCCAGCACCCTTCCTTCCGGGGCGCTAGCCGCGGAGGGACGACATCTACTGCTCAACCTGCTTTTCAGCGAAGAACAGATGCCGCTCCTGGCGGAGCTGAGAGACCATTCCTCTAGCTAAACATGTCACCTCTTTCGTAAAATCGACAACAGAAACAAGTGGAGGGAGCCTTGCGCAGAGCATTGATACTCTTTCTGACTGGGGGATGGTTAACGGGAACCGTTCTGATGTGGGTGGTGGCGACACAGAATTTCAGGCGCGTTGATGCGGTCCTTACGGAGTCACGCCCGGAACTAAAGGAGCGTATCTCGTCTATGACTGAGGGGGATGCCCGCCTGGTGCTGCGGCTACTGGCCTCCGAGCTCAACCGTTTTTATTTCCGTGCGTGGGGAGCCACACAGCTCGTGGTCGGCGGGATTTTATTAGCTCTTGTTTTGTGGGCATTTCCTTCCGACCTGAAAACTGGCAGGCTGGTAGGATTGATGTGGGGAATCACAGGGGTTCTCCTGTTTTTCGTCGTCCCCAAGTTGGTCCACCTCGGCCGTCAGATTGATTTTGTTCCGCGCACGCCCTTCCTACCGCAGATCGCGATCTTCTGGCGATTACATCTCGCCTATACATTGGCCGACATGGTCAAGTTCGTTTTGGGCATCTGGGTCTCCATACGACTCGCCAGAAATCCAGAGCTGTTCAGCCTCAATCAAAAACCCAAATGACCAATCTCTGATCGAGGCTGCGTATTGGAAGGTTAGTCGGGTTGAAAAAATGGTTTAGGATTTCAAAGGCAAGTAGGTAATATAGGCAAGGCGTTTCTCATGCCGCGTTGCGGCGCCACGGCCTATGAAAGGGGACGATTCCCCCTTTGGAATTTGAAGGGGGAGCGTTCTCGCAGAGGACGCGAGGGGGATGTCCTTTCGGGAAGGTGCTGGGCAGGTTGCAACAGAGACACACCCCCCAGCCCCTTCGGCTTCCCTCCTTGATAGGGGATTTTCACAGGAGTTGCCTATGCCGCTTCGGCGGCGCCATTGAGCATGAAAAAGTTGGACCGAGCCGCGACCGTTAAGGAAGCGGTGCCGGGTCTGCCCCTCCCTGACGGTCGGGGCTCGGATTTCTGCTATTTTCACAGGAGGTAGGCAAATGAAAACTTACACCGCGTTACTCGGGCTTGCGCTGCTGGGAGCGGCCGTGTGCAGCACGACGGCTGCTTTGGATAATCTAACGACCAAGGCCAGTGGTGCGGCCAGTTCGTCGCAAGTCAAAGTATATTCAGCCCAACAAGGAGGATTTGTTATGGTCGACAAGGTGGCTAAGACCGATGCCGAGTGGAAGAAACAATTAACGCCGGAACAATTCCAGGTCACACGAAAGAAGGGGACCGAAAGGGCCTTTACAGGTGAGTACTGGAATAATCACGAGAAAGGAATTTACCAATGCGTGTGTTGCGGTAATGATCTGTTCAGCGCGGATACCAAGTTTGAATCCGGAACCGGCTGGCCAAGTTTCTGGGCGCCGATTGCAAAAGAGAATATCAGGACCGAGACCGATAACAGCCACTTGATGCAAAGAGTAGAAGTCCTGTGCAGCCGATGTGATGCTCACCTGGGCCACGTGTTCGACGACGGCCCCAAACCGACGGGTCACAGATATTGTATGAATTCGGCTTCTTTGAAACTCCGTAAAACGAAATGAGCCTCGAACCGTTCGGCGGTTTGGGTCTGTCGGGCTGAGTTTGTAGCGAGCAACCTCAGACCGCCAAGGAGCGCGGCTCCGTCGGTAACTCACCCCTCACCCCCGGCCCCTCTCCCAAAGGGCGAGGGGAGAGTCCATCTAATATTTTTTCCCTCTCCTCATGGGAGAGGGCGCCCAAAGGGCGGGTGAGGGTGGCTCATTCGTAGTGCGTGACATATTTTTCATGCCTACAACTTCGGAATTTTGGTCTAATGTTTACTTTCCCCTCGCCCCAGCGGGGAGAGGGGTGGGAGCTTTGAGAAAGCGCCCCAATCCCTTCGGTATCTGATTTTTTCACGCGTTCTCTTTGGCCGAGGGGATAGAAGCCCGATTGGAAAGCTATTTCGTAAACGCTACACTGGCTCTATTGATTCATCTTAAAGGCGCCAGCCTTTGCGGTAATCGCGCTTTACCCACTTGTTCGCTGCAGGAACATTTGTCACCTTCATTTTTTCGCCATCCCAAAGCAGTTTTCCATCGTAACGTAAGGCGAGATTGCCCAGGATTATCCATTCGGTGAAGGGTCCCGCATAGTCAAAGCTCGAGCAGGCCGGGGCCCCTCCTTTGCAGGCCCGAATCCAATCGCGGTAATGTCCGGGAGACCGGGTCAGGAGGGGTTCGGGGAACTTGTAGTCTTTCATCAATTCGTCCGGCAAAAGTCGCGTTCCCTCGCCATAGGTTCCGGTAGTGATGATTCCCTTGTCGCCAATAAACAGCGAGCCATTGTCCCCATCGCCACG
>QHZP01000534.1 GCA_003224715.1 Acidobacteriota bacterium
AGTTGAACAATTGTTTCAAGTCCACCTTCGACAGCCTTCGCCTTTTTTTAGTTCGGATGGGGTTTGATATCTGATGAAGGCTGCCCATCTTCTGGAAATCCGAAATCTCAGCAAGCGCTACCCCGGGGTACTGGCGCTCTCCCAGATAGACTTGGCCTTTGAGTCCGGATGTATCCATGCGTTGGTGGGAGAAAATGGTGCCGGGAAATCAACTCTCATCAAAATACTAGCCGGTCTGTTTCCCGCCGACCAAGGTGAGATCCTGCTCGAAGGGAACCCAACCACCATATCCGCTCCCCCAGAAGCACGCAGCTTGGGCATTGGAGTGGTACACCAGCAAACTCATCTCATCCCTGATTTGTCCGTTGCTGAAAACTACGCCCTGCGTTTAGGATACCCCCGGGGAAGTTTGGGCAACATCTCTTGGCGTAGGCTCAAATCCCAGGCTGCACTTGCAACCTGCACTCTCCTACCCTCCTTGGAGGTATCGCGCTGCGCACATTCCTTAAGCGGGGTCGAGAAGCAATTGGTGGAGGTGGCCTTGGCTTTAGCCTCTCGCCCCAGGATCCTGATTCTAGATGAACCCACAGCGGTCTTACCGCACCGTGAGACCCATGAACTCTTTAACCATATTCGCCAATTTGCCTCAAGTGGCGGCTCGGTAATTTTTGTTAGTCACCGTTTGGACGAAGTATTTGAGATTGCGCGAGATGTCACAGTGCTGCGTGATGGCCAAAAAGTATGGCGCAAAGAGATCAGCGAAACAGATCACCATGATTTGATTCGAGCCATGGTGGGGCGCGCTGTGGACTTCCGGCGTGATGAGACTTCCGTCCCCGGTAAAGAGGAGTATTTCCGCGCATTGGGTTTGGAGGATTCTCAAGGAGTATTTAAGAATACCAGCTTCAAGGTTCACCGCGGCGAAATTTTCGGAATCTATGGCCTGGTAGGCTCCGGGCAAGCAGAGCTCTGCCAGGCCCTCTTAGGACTTCGCAAGAGTCGATCCGGCTCTGTCCGGATACTGGATCAAACCTTAGAAGATAAATCGCCCACCCAGCGGGTCCGCTCGGGCATTGCTTATGTTCCCGCCGATCGCATTGGCCAGGGGCTTTTCTATAAAATGACGGTGGGCGAGAATTTGAGTCTCTCGGCGTTACACCGGCTCGCGCCGCTGGGTTGGATCGATCTGAAAATCGAAAAATCACAGAATGAAGACAAGATTGAGCAATTACAAGTGAGAACATTGGGTGCGGAGCAGAGTGTAGCTCAGCTTTCCGGGGGCAACCAACAAAAGGTACTGCTGGGTCGGTGGCTACAAACCGATCCCGTGGTGCTGATCCTCGAGGAACCCACTCAGGGAGTAGACGTGGGTGCTAAAGGTGAAATCCATAAAATCATTACCGGCCTGGCTAAAGCCGGAGTCTCCATCTTGTTAATTAGCTCTGAAATTCCCGAACTGCTCGCCCTGTCGCATCGCATCGGGATCATGCGGCAAGGCCAATTATTTGGGCAATTAGACGCAAGGGCAACTTCAGAAGAAGAGATCCTGCGATTGGCTCTTCCTGAGACTCAATCTCAGCCTCAGACTCTCGTCCGGGCCAAGACGACCTGGAGGGAGCACCCCTTAAGAACAATGTTTCGGTCGCTCGTCTCTCGACGGGAAGCGAGCCTCATTTTCTTCACCGCTGCCCTCATGATCATTTTTGGCCTGGCGGTTCCTTCCTTCTTGACCTGGAGAAATCTTAGCGACGTGTTGGTTAACAATTCCATGCTGCTGATAGGATCTCTGGGAATGACGTTCATCATCCTTGCGGGCGGAATTGACATCTCTGTGGGTGCTATTCTTGGTTTGTCCGCCGTTACCGCCGGAAAGGCCGATCTGGCGGGAATGTCGGCGCCGGTCATTGGAATTTCTGCACTGCTGGTGGGATGGCTCTTGGGAACTGCCAATGGATTGCTTTCGGTGTGGGGTCGAGTTCACCCCATCGTCATCACTTTAGCTTCCTGGTCCTTTTTCCGCGGCACAATCATCTTGATAACAGGTGGTTACTGGTTAAACAATCTCTCAAGAAGGATCACTGTTTTTGGCCAAAGCAAACCAGGCGGTGTACCGCTATTGCTTATCATCGGCTTGCTGGTAGCCTTAGGGTCGCATTGGTTTCTAAGATACCGGCCCTCAGGACGCCGTCTTTATGCGCTGGGGGGAAACCGTGCCAGCGCCGAGATTCTGGGCATCTACCCGCGCCAGGTAATGCCTTTGGCCTTTGGGCTGTCCGGACTTTTCATGGGATTGGCCGGGCTGCTGGAGGCGGGCCGGTTTGGGCAGGTACAGACCAACGTGGGCATGGGAGACGAACTCAAATTTATTGCTGCTGCAGTCATCGGTGGCACCCACATTATGGGGGGACGGGGCAGCGCCCTGGGCACGTCCCTGGGAGCCCTACTCATCGGAATCATTACCCAGGTAATGGGCTTGGCGCGAATCTCCGCCTTTTGGGAGGGTGTGGTTGTGGGAGCAATGATACTATTGGCTCTGGGAGCCGAGGTTCTGCTGTCTCGTCAGAATGGGAAAGTCCCATGATACCGGTCCACCGATTCCGAAAATCTTACCGAGAGTTAGGGCTCGTGGGGGTTCTGGGCTTATTGATGCTCGTCATGGGATTCTTTTCTCCAAATTACAGTTTTTGGGACGCTGAGAACTTGCTGGGTTTGCCTCGGCATTTGGCTGAGAAAGGCATCATAGCCTGTGGAATGACCCTGATCATCATGACGGGTGGTATAGATCTCTCGGTAGGCTCACTACTTGGACTGGCTGGGATCGCTTTAGGTTATACCTGGCTAAGCTGGGGGCTACTTCCCGGGGTGGGAATGGCCCTGCTGGCGGGCAGCGTGGGAGGTTTGATCAATGGCCTTCTCATCACTCGATGGGCATTACCTCCTTTGGTGGTGACACTCGCCACCATGGCTCTCTATCGCGGCGTGGCGATGATCATCAGCCGGGCACAACCTGTGTCCAATTTCCCCGAGTCCTTCGGATGGTGGGGTCAAGGACACCTGGGACCTCTTCCTGTGCAATTTTTTGTCTGGGTCCTGACCGTGGTCCTTTTCGTTCTGATCGTAGAAAGAACAACCGTTGGACGTTACTCAACTGCCATAGGAGACAACGAACGGGCGGCCCGTTTTGCCGCATTGCCAGTGACTCGCATTAAATTGTGGTTGTACTCGGCTTCGGGCTTGCTGTGTGCTGTGGGAGCGATCCTTTACACGTCCCGAGTCTCCACAGCCAAGGCCGACGCCGGACTGGGATGGGAATTGGAGATCATTACAGCCGTGATATTAGGTGGGACCCAGATTACCGGGGGGCGTCGTAATGGACTGACTTTGATGGGAATGAAAGAGGAGTGGCAGTTCATGATGGCAGGGATTATTTTGGTTGGGACCGCCATTGCGAATGAACGCATGGTCGAACGAGCAGCCATCCGGTGAAGGGCCCAAACCGAGGTCGTGACATTTATTGAATGACTCGGAGAGGAATTTAATGAAACAAAAAAGCTGGAAAACTTCCTTGATATGGCTGGGGGTCTTGGTGGTCTTTGCCAATGGCTGCAGGGGGAAGGAAACCAGTTCGCGACTTAGCATTGGCCTGATGCCCAAACTGGTGGGCATTGACTATTTCAATGCCTGTGAACGTGGCGCCCAAGAGGCGGCCCGTGAGTTAGACCTGAAACTCGTTTACGAAGGCCCTATTACCAACGATGTCACGCGACAAGCTGAAATGCTGGATACCTGGATCACACGAAAGATAGATGTCATTGCTGTTGCGCCCAATGATCCGCATGCGCTGGCGCCCACTCTCAAAAGGGCCATGAAGCGAGGGATCAAGACCTTAACCTGGGACGCCGACTCAGACCCAGACAGCCGCAATTACTTTGTCAATCAAGCTACTTATCAGGATATCGGTTATGGTTTGGTGGACGTGATGGCTGAGCAAATGGGAACGCAGGGCGAAGTGGCTATTGTCACGGGGTCGCTAACGGCCGCCAATCAGAATATTTGGATGGAATGGATGCGCAAGCGTATGGCGGAGAAATATCCCGGCATGAATATCGTTGCCGTCAAACCCTCTGAGGAAGATCAGAAGCTTGCCTTTCAAGTTTCGCAGGATCTAATTAAAGCCTATCCGAATCTGAAAGGGGTTTTTGGCATCACCTCTATTTCATTACCTGGGGCAGCCCAGGCAGTGCGAGATTCCGGCTACTCAGGCAAGATTGCAGTGACAGGCCTTACTACTCCCAACAGTCTGAGACAGTATGTTAAGGATGGGACGGTCAAGACCTTTCTATTATGGAATCCGGTTGATCTCGGGTACCTGACTGTTTATGCGGCCAAGAAGCTTCATGACGACGGCAAGTTGCCAGAGCAATTCGTTGCCGGCCGCCTGGGAAAGATTCGTGTTGATAGCTCTACAATTCTGTTGGGACCACCGCTTCACTTCACCAAGGAGAATATTGACCAATTTGATTTTTGAGGGGGCAACATGACAGGGGTGCGGCAGCCCTCCGGCCTCAGCCCCGGCCATCTTTCCCAGCCGACATATAGCTTAGGGATAGGGATTCAATCTGAATCTCAAGAAAACCTGACGAAGACACCTTCGTAATGGGTGGATGGACTAAAATTGCCCCAGGTGCCGCGTAGCGGCATTCTGACTTTAGCCCGGTCTTTCAAGGCCGGGGCAAGGTAAGCAGTCCGTTTACCCCGTCGCGTCAGCGACGATTGATTTATTCCTGTTGATTCAAACGTCGCTCATGCGACGTGGTGGACGGATCTCACCTGCGTCCTCGGCCTTGCCAGACCGGGCTAAAATAAGAGTGTCGTTAGACAGGACACGGCTGGCCGGCGCGGGATAGGTCTACTATGGGGAAGTAAGCGGGTTCACGAAACTCACTTCATTAATCGAACTAGCGCAGCCCTTTGTGGTATCGAACGGCCTTGGTTGTTATAAAGCTGAGGAGTTTCAATCATGAAATATCTTCAAGACCTCTGGGATGAAGCTCAGGCCGGGCGATGGGAAAGCGATCCCCTGGAGTTGCTACGGTATCGCTCCAACCTATTGGGAGCCGACTTGCGCATTACCAATTTTGGAGGAGGCAACACCAGTTCCAAGTTTGAATTGTCCGACCCATTCACCGGAAAGCTCGTGCCTGTGCTGGCGGTCAAAGGTAGCGGTGGTGATCTG
>QHZP01000535.1 GCA_003224715.1 Acidobacteriota bacterium
AACTTCCTGTAGCTTATGCGACCGGAATGATTCCAGGCGGAATTCCTGGAGGGGCTCGAAATGGGATTCTCAATGGAATGCTGGGAGCTCCCCCTAATCCCCTTGCACCTCCGGCTCCACCCCTTCCCTCACACGCCACCCACACCATTCACCCTGTGCGCATTGGTGGAGGTGTTCAGCAAGCCAGCCTGATCAGGCAAGTGAGACCTCAATACCCACCCCTGGCCAAGCAAGCGCGGATTCAAGGCGCTGTGGTTTTGGAAGCGGTCATAAGCAAGCAAGGTACCATTGTAAATCTGAAGGTTATCAGTGGGCATCCCTGGCTGATTTTGGCGGCTCTGGATGCCGTCAGGCACTGGAAATATAAGCCAACCCTGCTCAATGACGAACCCGTAGAGGTGGTGACCAATATTACAGTGAATTTCAGCCTCGATGGCTAGGCGATGGGTTTTCGGCAAGCATGCATCGGAGACTGGATACCAAACAGGGAGAAATTTCACACCCAGGTTTTTTCCCTACCGGTTGCCGCTGCTTCTATAAATCTTCTAACTAAATGATATAAAAAAGATCCACTCCGAGGAACTCGACTGGCAAAAGGATTGCGGTATCATATAGGAATGCGAGGTTAAGCGTCCAGTACCATCACCGACCTCGCTAGAGCATTCAAGGAGGAGTGATCATGAAAAAAATTAGATCAATAATACCTACGGCCCTTTCTTTGTTGTTGACCCTTGGCCTTCTGGCCGTGTCTAGCACTCAATCTCAAAGAGCCAGCGCCTCTGAGGAAAAAGCGACAAACGAAACTAAAGACTCGGTCGAAGCTTCCAAAGATTATGCCGCTCGAAAGAAAGCAGAGTACCAGAAAAAAATTGAATCGCAACTCGACGAATTCAGCAGGGGCATTGATGAATTGAAAATGAAGGCAGAGCAGTCGGGGGCAAAAGCTAAGGCCGAACTCAACAAGGAAATTGCCGCATTGGAGCAACAAAAGGAAGTTGTTAGCAAGAAGTTGAGCGAACTGGAGTCGAGCAGTGGAGAAACCTGGGAGAAATTCAAGTCTCGTGTCGACTCAGCCATGAATGAGCTGAAGAAGTCTTATGACCGAGCAGTGTCTCGCTTCAAAGAGCGCCGGTAGTGTGGCGTGTCGTAAATTTCGTGTGTGAGCTCATTGCGCCTCTATTCATCGAGGGGGCCTTAGGCCAGGTTAATCTGTCAAACACTTCCACGGTCTTCCCTCGCCTCCACTAACGGAGGGCACGGTTTGTGTTGAAAAACCGCTGAAGCCGTTGTTTAGTTCTGAAGCTGTTCCAGCCCTTCGATAAATCGAGGCACTAAATTTATGCCGAATGTCCAAACCCCTTTCGGATTACCCTCTGCAGAAAAAGCACTCGCACCTCGCCTATCTCATCGTCCTCCTAAGACTCCGCACGGTCGACCTTCGCGGCGGCCATAAGCACCACCCGAGCACATTTCAAGCCCGTTTAATAAGCATCTAAAATTCACCACCACGAGCGAAAAGGTGCAGCTGGACGTGGTAGCTCCGATCCCGACGCGAGGTGGCTACGAGATATTCAAGACGGAGCCTGAGTGACTCAGGATATGATACAGTAGCTCCGTAAGAATTCACGCCTGTGGGAGTTCCATAGATTCAGAGAGCAGGAATGAACTATGCCAAAAGTCACCATCTACCAAAAACCAACGTGTACTACCTGTCGCCAGGTCCACAAGGCTTTGCAAGAGAGCGGCGTTGATTTCGCAACAGTCGATTATTATCTCGAACCAATTTCAAAAACAAAAATGAAGGAGCTTCTTTCGAAAATGAGAATTTCCGCTGCCGCCTTGCTGCGAAAAAGCGAGCCCCTGTACAAAGAATTAAAACTATCGGAAAGGGAACTCTCGGAAGATGAGATTCTCGATCTGATGACAAAATATCCGGATCTGATCCAGCGCCCCATCGTGGAAAAGGGAGCCAGGCCGAGCGGCTTAAAGAGATTCTGTAGATCGATACCATAAACCCAACTCATGCTTCATTGGAGAATTGCCGTATGAAAAGAAATGACCTCACGTTAGCAGTGATCGTTTTGATTGTCGGCTGTCCTTGGCTCTTCGCCGCCCAGGCTGACACCATTGAAACAGCCCAGGGTCCTCTCAAGATTACACCCATCAAACACGCCAGCTTGATGCTGGAGTTTCAAGGCAAGGTCATCCACATCGACCCCTGGAGTCAGGGCGATTACTCGGGTCTCCCGAAAGCTGATGTTATCATGATCACCGATATCCATGGCGACCACATGGATCCTGCCAAGATCAATGAAGTCAAGAAATCTGGAACTGTGATTGTGGCGCCAGCGGCTGTGGCCAAGACGGTGACGGAGGCCACTGTCTTTAACAATGGAGAAAGTAAAACGATCGCGGGCATCACCATTGAAGCCGTGCCCATGTATAACCTGGTACGTGGACCCAGCCAGGGAAAGCTTTTCCATGATAGGGGACGCGGCAATGGGTATGTTCTTGCCCTGGGCGGAAAAAGGATCTATATCTCCGGCGACACTGAATGCATTCCCGAGATGAAGGGCCTAAAGGATATTGACATCGCATTTGTTTGCATGAATCTTCCTTACACCATGCCTCCAGCAGAAGCCGCAGAATGCGTGAAGGCCTTCAAGCCCAAAATCGTCTACCCCTATCA
Organism: Acidobacteriota bacterium; assembly: GCA_003224715.1. Lineage (GTDB taxonomy): Bacteria > Acidobacteriota > Terriglobia > Versatilivoradales > Versatilivoraceae > QHZQ01. The sequence continues at coordinate 2,690 of QHZP01000535.1, forward strand.
CTATCGCGATTCCGATTTGAACGTCTTCGCCAACGCCCTGAAACCCGAAAAGGGCATTGAAGTGCGCATGCGAAAGTGGTATTAGCACCGCCTGTGCACATCGTCTCTCTCTTCAAATTCTCCTGATCCAGCCGTTGCCCGAATATCGATTGTTTCTCACTAGCCCCAAA
>QHZP01000536.1 GCA_003224715.1 Acidobacteriota bacterium
TTGACGACACGCTGGTGATCTGGGGCGGGGAATTCGGCCGAACGGTTTACTGCCAGGGCAAGTTGACAGCCGACGATTATGGGCGCGATCACCATCCACGCTGCTTCACCCTTTGGATGGCTGGAGGAGGCATCAAGTCGGGCATTGCCCATGGAGAAACCGATGATTATTGTTACAACATCATCCGCGATCCCGTCCACGTGCATGACCTGCACGCCACCATTCTGCACTGCCTGGGAATCGACCACACCCGGCTGACGTTTAAGTTCCAGGGCCGCCACCATCGGCTCACCGACGTGCACGGCGAAGTGGTTAAAAAAATTCTGGCATAGTTAATCCTGCCCTTTGCAAATACCTAATCCAGACGAGGAGATTTTTTCTCAAGGATGAGACAAGGGTGGGAAGCGATCTCCGAACGGCCATCAACGGTTTGTGCTTTACATTGCATGTTTCCAGTAAACCGGCACTGGTCGCCGCGCGGAGCGCGCCTCCCACATTCTCCACTTAGCCCTTATGGTTCTGGTGTGACAGGGCCTCTCCGAGAGGAACTTCAGGGAGGTCGCTCGGAACCTGCACCAATCGCGGCGCTGAAGCGGGGCCTGGATTTAAGCGACCGCCAGCGGTCGCGGCTTCTTTGGAGTGCGACGGCTTGACGCCGCTTTCATTGGCGCTGGCTTGACAGCGCCCCCAAACGAGGACCGAAAAGTTTGCTACGTTTTGAAAAGCACGTTTCGTAATGATTTATCTTCGAAATGCACCTGAGATGCTTGTTGGGAGTTTTTGCTCGCGTCGGCAGTCGGGGCCTGCGTCAAAGCCGCAGGCCATCAGAGCGCTGTCCAGCCAGCGCACTCCAAATGCGAGCTCCCCAAATGTCCAAAGTCCAGACCCTGTGCCGAAGCGCAGGGCTAAGGGAAACAGATTTTCGTAAGTGCCAAGGATAGATCGTTTCATAATCCAGCATGAGCCTGCACGTAACCGAATCCCATGTTCGAAGCATCCTGACCCGCACCTCGGGTTTCCTCACCACTGTTTCTTCTCACTCGTTGCAGCCCTACCGAGGGTGTTCCTTCGGGAATGCCCTTTGCGGCGTGGGATGCTATGTCCAGCATAACCGCTGGCTCACTCGCGGCGCCGCCTGGGGCGGCTTCCTGGAGGCCCGAACCAACGCCGCTGAGGCGTATCGCGCCGAGTACACGGCCGAGCAGCGCTGGGGACGGAGGTCACGTGGGCAATTTGGTATTTTCATGTCCAGCTCAACCGACCCATTTGTGCCACAGGAAGACAATTTCCGGGTCACGCAACGCGTTCTGGAGGCGATCATCGAGATGCCTCCCGATGTACTGATCATCCAAACCCACACCCATCGCGTCGTTTCCTACCTAGACCTCTACCGTCAACTGGTGGGTCAGTGTATACTGCGGTTTCATATTTCCATAGAAAGTGACCGAGATCGGTTGCCGGGCCTGCCGCCGCCAGCCAGCTCCGTGACCTGTCGCTTTGAGGCCGCCGCGGTGCTGCGTGCAGCCGGGTTGCGCGTGGTGATCACCGTGTCACCACTTTTGCCCATCGAGCAGCCTCATGAGTTCTTTAAGCGCATTGCCGCCACGGCGGACGCCGTGGTGATAGATCACTTCATTGAGGGGGACGGAACCCTCAACGGGATGCGAACCCTGCAAACACCATTACCTCAAGCGATGAGCCAAGTGGATCCCCTTTCCGTCTCTCTCAGCTACCGCGACCGTATGGTGGCTGTTGCTCAGGAGCTGATGCCCGGCCGGGTTGGAGTGAGTATCGATGGTTTTGCCGGTCGCTTTCTCCCGGCACCGATTTAACGAGTCTTGTGGAACTCCTCAAAAGGAGGAGGGGGATCCGAACTACGCGAGTCATCTATGGTTCATTTTCACCACGTTAGCGTGCCCAGCCCGCCTTGTGAATCTGCCTACTCTCAGTGCCGCCGCGCGAAAGTATTCCATTACCTGAATATCCTCAACGAGGTTCTGCTCATTGACAATGGTCTTGTCGATTTTTTGGAAGTACCACTGCTCCTCCCTGTTACACATCACTTCCCACAGAATTAGCCCGATGAACTTGCGCGCCAAATCGTAGCTGCCGCCCATCGCATCGTACACGGGCTCATACACCTCAAACCATTAATCCCCGTGCCCCGGACGGCAAACTACTAGTTAGCCCTCACGACATCGCGGTTATCAATCGCCTGATTCATGGCTGCGATGATGGCCTGATAGTCTGCTTGCCCGAGATGAGCCAGCCATCCTTCATAAACTTCGGGACGCGCCCATGAGTGAATAGCCTGGACCGCGCCGGTTTCCGTGAGCTTTGCGAGTGCCATTTCCGATATTTTAGTCCAAAGGAGAGGGGCAAGGGATGAGAGGCTTAGGCTGATTCTGGAAAGGCCCGCCTTTTCCAATTCAGAAATTCCGGTGAATCAGAATTGCCGCACCTGAGTCCTAAACGGCGGCTCTGTGGATCTGCCTTTTGAGGCGATGTATCTCACGCCGGACCACCTTGAGCTGGACATGGTCATGGGCGGCAAGAGCTTCGTCTCGCTTCTTCTTAAATTCTCTGATCTGAGCCTTGACGGCTGACTTGTTGATGCCCGCGGCGTCATGGTGTCCATGCGTATCGATGCCGAGGGCATTACAGATAGCGATCAACAGATCGCTCTTGTGCATCTGGGTATGGCCCTTCACTGCCTCGTGCTCGATGCCCTTGGCCATTTCTCGAAGCTCTGCCACGGTCTTCTTCTTGAGTTCTTCAAAGCTGTGAGCCATGTCATTTTCTCCAAGGCTGCTTCTAAACCAGGATCTTGGTCACCACCTCTCCGGCAATGTCGGTGAGACGGAAGTGGCGGCCCTGAAACTTGTAAGTTAACCGCTTATGATCCACCCCCAGGCATTGCAGGATGGTGGCCTGTAAGTCGTGAATGTGAACAGGATCCTTGACAATGTTGTAGCAATAATCGTCGGTTTCGCCCAGGGAGAGGCCAGGCTTGACGCCGCCACCTGCCACCCACATGGTAAAACAGCGGGGATGGTGGTCGCGACCATAATTGGTCTCGGTCAGTTTGCCCTGGCAATAAACCGTTCGGCCAAACTCGCCGCCCCAGACGACCAGGGTGTCATCCAGCAGGCCGCGCTGCTTCAAATCCATGACGAGAGCGGCTGAAGCTTGATCGACGCCTTTGCATTGCAGCAAAATATCCCTGGGTAGATCCCCATGCTGGTCCCAGCCTCGATGATAAAGCTGGATGAAGCGCACGCCTCGTTCCGCCAGACGCCGGGCCAGCAAGCAGTTGGCGGCGTAGGTACCTGCCCTCCTGGAATCGGGACCATACAACTCAAAAACGTTTTCGGGCTCTTTGGATAGATCCATCAAGTCCGGAACTGAGGTTTGCATACGATAGGCCATCTCATACTGGGCGACGCGTGTGTCGATCTCGGGGTCTCCGTAAGCTTCTGCCCGCAAACGGTTGATCTTTTCGATGCCATCCAGCATGCGACGTCGTGTGGTCTCAGAAACGCCGGGTGGATTCGATAGATAAAGCACCGGGTCTCCGCTGGAGCGGAATTTGACCCCCTGATACTTGGAAGGCAGAAAGCCGCTTCCCCAGAGACGAGAGAATAACGGTTGGTCCGGATTCAACGCATTGGCCTGGGAGATGAACACCACAAAAGCCGGCAGATTTTGATTCTCGCTGCCCAAACCGTAACTGACCCAGGAACCCAGGCTGGGCCGGCCTGGCTGTTGGCTTCCCGTTTGGATAAACGTGATGGCGGGATCATGGTTGATGGCTTCAGTGTGTACGGTCCTGATGATGGCGATGTCGTCCACGATCTTGGCATGATGAGGAAGCAATTCGCTGATGTAAGTGCCCGACTTCCCCACCTGGTTGAACTTGAAAATGGGAGCGGCCACCGGGAAGGAGCTCTGACCCGAAGTCATCCCGGTGATGCGCTGGCCACGGCGAACAGAGTCAGGCAGCTCTGTACCGTGCAACTTTTGGAGCTTGGGCTTGTAGTCAAACAATTCCATCTGTGACGGCGCGCCCGACTGATGTAAGAAAATGACCCGCTTGGCCTTTGGCGCAAAGTGGGGCAAACCGGGCAGACCGCCGGTCTTCGGATCGACCGGCTCGGCAGTAAACCCCTCCCTGCTTAACAGCGAAGCCAGAGCAGGGATGCCAATGCCAATCCCCATCATGTTTCTGGCAAAGAATTGACGGCGGGTAAGCAGCAATTTGTATTCGTACACAGGGTTCATGGATCGACTCCAAGTTCAAAGTTCAAAGTCTTAAAGGTCCAACGTCCAAGGTCCAAAGTTCAAAGTCCACAACCTTTGAGTTCAACTTGCCGAAGCAGGGCAATCATTTCATTAAACTCGAACCTTTTAGTCTCAGCCCTGGGTTCAATACCATTTCAAAAATCTAGTGACAAAAACGAAAGCTGCCCGACCTTGGACCTTGAGTTTAATCATTCCTTGCTGACGGTTTCATCAAGATTGATTCGCTCACATCCAATTGGGGATCGTACTTCGACTCTCCCACCCCCAGCAGCCTGGCAGCCTCGTCTTGGTGCCGGCGATATTCGGCCAGTTGCTGCTTGGCTGTTTGGACCAAAACCGCCACCTCCCTGGGTTCAGGCTTTCGGGCCGTGGCCAGACGAAAGCCAAAATTGATGCGCTGAGCAGGGTCACGGCCCGCCTCCGTTATCATTCGTTGGGCCAGTCCGCGGGCCGCTTCCACATAGGTCGGGTCATTCAGCAACACCAGGGCTTGGAGCGGAGTGTTGGTCCGCGCGCGGCGCGCCGTGCATTTTTCCCGGTCGGGAGCATCGAAAGTCGCCAGAGAAGGTGGCGGGACGGTCCGTTTCCAAACCGTGTACATGCTTCTCCGGTAGAGTTCCTTTCCTCGACCGGGCGTATAGGACTGGCCGGAAAAAATGTCGCCAAACGCCAGTTCTTCCCACAGGCCCTTGGGCTGGTACGGGTAAGCACTGGGTCCGCCAATCTCACCGTCTAGAAGTCCGCTAATCGCCAGCGCGCTATCGCGAACCGTCTCGGCTGGCAGCCGAAATCGTGGCCCCCTGGCCAGAAGACGATTCTCCGGATCCTTCTCGAGGAGTTCCGGTGTCACACGCGAAGATTGCCGGTAGGCGGCTGAAGTGACAATCAGGCGCTGCATGGCCTTAACGTCCCAGCCCGCACGCATGAACTCGGAGGCCAGCCAGTCGAGCAGTTCGGGATGGCTGGGCGGTTCGCCCTGCGAACCAAAGTCTTCGGCAGTCTTCACGAGGCCGGTGCCAAAATAATTCTGCCAGTAACGGTTGACGACTACGCGCGAGGTGAGCGGATGGGACGGACTGACCAGCCACTTGGCCAGACCTAGCCGATTGCGCGGCAACTCTTTCGGCATGGGAGGAAGGCTGGCGGGTACCCCCGCTGACACCTTCTCTCCTTTGTTACTATATTCTCCCCGTCCCAGCACGAAGGTCTCACGAGGGTTTTTCATTTCTCTCATGACCATGGTGTTGGGAATGGTCTCCTCTAATTCTGCCTTCCTGGTTCTCAGGCTCTTCAGCTCGGCGTAGGCTTTTCTAAAACTCTCAGGGGCATCGTAGCTCAGGAAGTATTCTGTCAGCTTCACTCTTTGCTCCTTCACGGCGAGCTGTTCTTTCGATTCCTTCTCTGCCTTGATTTCTTCCTCTTCAGACTCTGCCTCTGACTTAGGGAGGGTTATCTCCTTAAGAGGTTTGCCGCCAACTCCTGCCAAAGCGGCCCGGATTGGCAGCTGAATAGCCAGATTTTCAATTTCGCCAGGGCTCACCGGGCGATCGTAAATGCGAAAGTCGTCTATCTGACCTTTGTAAGCTCTGGCAAGCTTACCATCGCCGATCTGTAAAGAGAGGGAACTCTGGCACGAGCCGCTCAAGCTATCCCTGACCACTTCGACTTCCCGGGCCTTACCGTCAACATAGAGTTTCAAACCTGAGGCCTTGCCCGAGCCATCATACGTCAGGATGAGCGCTACCCACGAACCCAGAATCAACGGGTCTTTTGTCTTGATCTGGATAGAATCCTCTGGCCAGTGATGCACCATGCGAACCAACAGATGGGAGCCTCTCTTCATGCGAGGCAACTTCTGGACCTGGTCGAAGGAAAGCTGGAATCCCCGCCGATCGGTCGAGTCCTTCGCAGTCTGCAGGATCGTGACCTCCTGAGTCCCTATCGAGATGGCCGAGGGATTGACCCATATCCCAAGAGAAAACGGATGAGCCCGGTCGAGAACGGTTGTATTCGTAAGCTCGACCTCTGTTTCTCCGTCAAACTCAACCGCTTTACCCACGACACCCGGATTGTAGGTAACTTGTCCCTTGACAATGTTTGCATGCTGGTAGTGACCCGAGGTATCCGCCAAATGTCCCTCCAATTCGTAATGGGCCACCAACCCTTCTCCAGGCGGCGGGGACATCGTCGAAAGGCGAGTCTTCTCCCATTCGGCTTGCAACACGCCCAACTCCTTCTCTGGAAGAGCTTTTTCCCTGGCCGCGATCTCATCCTTCAGCTGATCAAGCTGACGCTGCTGTTCGGGGGAGGGAAGGAAAAGTAAGGGTGCGGCGTTTCCCTTCTGTCCATCCAGTCCCTTTTCCGGGATGGTGTTGAAAAAAGCGTAGAACTGATAGAACTCTTTTTGCTTGATGGGATCGTACTTGTGATCGTGACAGCGGGCACATCCCATGGTCAGCCCCATCCAGACAGTTGAAGTCGTGCTGACTCGATCCACCACATATTCGGTCTGGTACTCCTCGGGAATGGCTCCGCCTTCAAAGTTGATCATGTGGTTGCGATTAAACCCGGTGGCAATCTGCTGCT
>QHZP01000537.1 GCA_003224715.1 Acidobacteriota bacterium
AACCCAAACGCTTTTTTGTGCGACGGTGGGTGTGGTGAGGGGACCATTACCAGCCTCGCCGCTGGAAGCCGGCCACGTCAGATCCAGTTCGGATTGAAAATCTATTTTTGACCCGAGTAATTCTGATTCCGACGTTGACCCTATTTGAGCTTGACAACTAGTCCCCAAAGCCCCTCGACCCTGGCCCGTCTCCCCTAAGGCGAGGGAAGATTTAACATTTACTTTTTCTCCCTCGCCCTTGGGGAGAGGGTGGCCAACGGCCGGGTGAGGGGTCCTTACGGTTGGCCAAGCTCTGTTCAATCTCTTCAACTTCGGTATTCAGGATAACCAGATGCTCCGGCCTGCCTGATGGGACTGGGGTATTTGTCTCGCCGCGGTTAGAAATGACTCTCGAAAGGAATGCAAGGTTAAAGGAAAGGTTGATGCGGAGCTGCTTGTTTCTTGCGACGTCAATCTTTTTCTTCCTGGCACTAGCCTCTCAGCATCTCGCTCCGTCCTCTCCGACATTTGATAGCGTATCCATTGGGGCGCTGGAACCGGACGCCTGGAATGGCGTTGTCTTTCTCGCCAAAGCCTTTCAGCAACCCGCTTCGTTCGCCTTGCGTTTTGGGTCGCGGAGCGGCAACTTCCTCGATGGCTCCGATATCTTCGATGCGGTAGCCCAGGTTGGTCCTCATGCGCCTGATGCTTCCTATTGCCAGATGGCATGGCGTCACCCTCGCCGTGCGGCGGTAGTGATACTGGAGTGGTCTCGTTTGGATGAAACGACGGTTGCGGGCCGTTTGACGGCTGCTCAAGACTTTCAAATTGTGATTGAGACCTACCTGCCCTTCCTCGGTGTCGCCTGGGGAACGCAAGGTTATTTTTCCTTAACCGAGTCAAATCAGGCCATCGCCGGTGAACGATTCTTTGAGGGAATCCTCGGTGCTACAGCACGCTTCCTGGTCATGGTCGATCGGCCTGCGATCGGCTCCGGGGTTTATCCATCGCTCGCACAGTTACGTGAGAACATGAGCGCGACAGGCAAGCTGGTTTCCTCTCTGGGAACTGAGTCCACCGAAGGAGCGGCTGGCATCGAGTTCACCACCGGGGAAGCCAAGACCGCCCATTTTGTGGCCGCTCTCGGTTGGGATAAAGAAATCTTGGCCCGCAAGGCAAGGGACTTACTCTTGCCCAACAAGATCGATACTCTCCTCAAAGAAAGGGCTCAGGCTTACGCTAAGAATCGTCCCGTAGTGCAAGGACTGTTTGAGGGCGCGCCGGAAGCCATCGGTAACAACATGTTCTGGAACACAATTTATGCCCCTTCAAACGGGCTGATCTTTCCCAGCATCAGTCGTCAATGGGCGCGCACCTGGGGAGGCTGGGTGGTCGGAGAATGGGACTGTTTTTTCGGCTCTCTGCTCACAAGCATGGAAGACAAAGCAACAAGTACTGCAGCCATCAAGGCAATTCTGCTGGCTCAAACTGAAACGGGCCTCGTACCCAACATCGCGGCAGGTTCGGGTATCACTCCAGACCGTTCCCAGCCGCCAGTGGGCTCGTACTGCGTTTGGAAAGTTTATCAAAGGCTCCAGGACCGAGAAATGCTGGAGTGGGCCTACCCACGGCTTAAGAGGTGGCATGATTGGTGGCTGGCTGATCGGGGTGACGGCCAGCCATGGCGGGATGGCAATCGCGACGGCTTGCTGGAATGGGGCAGCGACCGGGGTTCCATGGACTCGATTGGAGGTCGAGGGTTCATGCAGGCAGCCAAATATGAAACCGGCCTGGACGACAGCCCCATGTATGATGAGGCCGGCTATGATTCGCACACTTATACGATGAACCTCCAAGATGTCGGGCTCAATTCCCTCTACGCTCTTGATGCAGAATGTCTGTCGCAGATTGCGGCTCTGCTCGGCAAAACGGAAGATAGCCAGAGGCTGGCGGCTGAATACGAAACCATGAAGAAGCGTGTTCGCGAGAAGCTGTGGAACGAGCAAGACGGCATCTACGAAAACCGATTTTGGGACGGGCACTTTTCCAGACGGCTTTCACCCACCAATTTCTATCCCATGTTTGCCGGCATTGCCACTCCGGAACAAGCCAAGCGAATGATCGAAGAGCATCTGCTGAACCTAAACGAATTCTGGGGGAAATACGTGGCACCCAGTATCGCCCGCAACGATCCGGCGTTCCCCGATCAATTTTACTGGCGGGGCGATATTTGGGGCCCGACCAATTACATGCTCTATGAAGGCATCAATCGTTACAGGTTTGACAAGGTTGCTTTTCAGTACGCGCAGAAGAACTATGACCTCTTTATGGACGACTGGAGAATCAACCAACATAACAACGAACAATACCACGCCTGGGGCGGCAACGGCGGCGGCGACAAACATTATACCTGGGGTACGCTGCTTTGCCTGGTGGCCCTGGAACAATACATTGACCAGAACCCATGGGAGGGCTTGAGATTTGGGACATCGGATCCTCCTGCAGCAGGCGAGTTCCGTGGCGCCATTTGGGCAAACCATATTTATGACATCACTATTGGTCCACAAAGAACGGCACTGAAGCGTGATGGCAGAATTCGCTTCGAAGCGAATGGAGCGGTTGTCGTGCGGCAGTATGAGCCAAAGCCCTCAGGGCTTTCGTTCATTCTCAAAGGAGAAAGACCTGTCCAGATCACTACGGCTGAATTCGATTCTGGCGAAGTCAGCCTGAGAATCGATGGCAGGGCGGCAGGTAAAGTCGGCATAGCCAGAGGTCTCGGCAGGTTTGATGTCCCCAGTGGCGAGCACATGGTGGAACTCGTCAAAGAGCCCTGATTTGTGATCGGGTTGATTCTGCTCCCATAGCGACTTACAGACGACCCTTACCAGCCCGGAAGCGGCTTCATCCCCTCCCTAGAACAGGAGAGGATTTCTTCACCCGTTCCCTCTCCCTGCGAGGG
>QHZP01000540.1:0-3212 GCA_003224715.1 Acidobacteriota bacterium
CGACGACGAGCCGGAGCTGGTGGTGATCCAGGTGTACATCACCTCTGCTTATCGTGCCTACCGGATCGCGGAGCATTACCGCCGGAAGGGTGCCTACGTAGTGTTGGGCGGGCTGCACGTGACCTCCCTTCCCGAGGAGGCGGCTCAACACGCGGATACCGTCTGTCTGGGTCCAGGGGAGGACATCTGGCCCGCCTTCCTGGCCGATTATCGCTCGGGCCATCCGGCTCCCGTCTACCGGTCGAGCGTGCGGACCCTGGCGCAGCTACCGCCGATCCGCCGCGATCTCATCAAGCGCAATCTCTACCTGGTACCGAACTCCATCGTGGTTTCGCGCGGCTGCCCGCATGCGTGCGACTTCTGCTACAAAGAGGCCTTCTTTCGAGGCGGCAAGGGGTTCTACACCCAGACCGTCGACGCCGCGCTGGCGGAGATCGAACGGCTACCCGGCCGGCACCTCTACTTCCTGGACGATCACCTGTTTGGCAACGTGCCTTTCGCCACGGCGCTGTTCGAGGGGATGCGCGGGATGAACCGGGTCTGGCAAGCCGCCGGCACGGTTGCCTCCGTGCTCCGTCCGGAACTTCTGGAGAAGGCGAAGGAGTGCGGCCTGCGCAGCCTCTTCGTCGGCTTCGAGACACTCAGCGCGGACAATCTTCGGGAGCAGCACAAGGCTCAGAATCTGAGCCGGGACTACGGGGCGGCGATCCGGCGGCTGCATGAGCTGGGGATCATGGTCAACGGGAGCTTCGTCTTCGGGATGGATGGCGATGAACCCGCGGTTTTCGAGAGAACGGTGGAGTGGGCGATTCAGCAGGGGATCGAGACTGCCACCTTCCACATCCCGACACCCTATCCTGGGACGGCGCTTCACGACCGCATGCGGAAGGCTGGCCGTCTGCTTCACTCCAACTGGGACCTGTACGATACGCGGCATGTGGTCTACCGCCCGGCCAGGCTCCGCGCAGACCAGCTGGAGGCCGGCTACTGGTGGGCGTACCGAGCGTTCTACCGCTGGAGCTCAATCTGGCGCGGAGCCGTGGGCAAGCCCTCACTGGTGGAGGCGGCTCGCCACGTCGCCTACGCCGGTGGGTGGAAGAAGCTGGAGCCGTTCTGGGACCTGGTGATTCGCGCCAGGCACATCTCCAGGCTGCGCCCCATATTGGAAGCCGTGCTGACGGGATTCGGCAGACATGCGGCGCGTGGAGACGCCTTCGCGACCGGTGAAGCAGTCCGGTGCACGCAGTGCAGCGTCACTCGCCAGGCGCCGCCGCTCGCTCCAGCGCCCCCAGCCGTCACCCGCTCTACACCCGCAGGCGCGCCGGTCAAGGCGACACTCCAACGTGTATGAGCATGGCAAACATCTCGACCGAGAGCCCACACCGAGAAAACGCGGGCCTGACCCGGGCATGCAGCCGACTCGCCGCCAAAAGCAGCGGCGGGCGGCTGAGCGAGCGGGCAAGCTTCCCCGCGCGAAGCTCGAACTCGTTTTTTCCGGAATTGATGTTGTTCTTGGAAGATGAGCTGTCGGGGTGCTGCATCATCCAGGGGCTAACACGGCGCTCCAGCGGACTTGGGCCATGGCCAACGGTGGAAACTCGTGGCGCCTCGTTTGGCCAAAAGGGAATCCGTTCTCAGAATGGGTTGATGCGCAAGTTCATCAGTGCCACTACAGACCGGCATGACGGTACTCGGGTTGCAACCTGTGTTTAGGAGGTCAGTTACTTTTGCGGGAACCACACGCCGAGAGCCAGAACCACGCGCTGCTCGGCAAGCTCGAGGTTAATGCCCGGGGGACGAGATGACAGTCCGAATCCTATGCTGTGCCCTCGCCATGCTCCCCTGCACGTCGCTGCAGGGTCAGTCACAGCCGTTAGTGGATTATCACCAGCATCTCTTTAGCTCGGCCGTCACGAAACTGTCGGCGGGGATTGACCCGATCACGGCAAGCGACCTCCTTAAGCTTCTGGACTCGGCCGGGATTCGCCGCGCGCTGCTTCTATCCGTTGCCTATCAATTCGGCAACCCCAACAGGCCAACCATCGAGAACGAGTACGGTCAGGTCAAAGCCGAGAACGACTGGACCAGCCAACAGGTCGCGCGCTTTCCGGATCGTCTTCGCGGATTCTGCAGCTTCAACCCGCTCAAAGACTATGCCCTCGAAGAGCTCGAGCGCTGTGCCCAGGATCCACAGCTTCATTTCGGCCTCAAGCTGCCCTTCGGTAATTCGGACGTTGACGTCCGCAACCCACAGCACGTTGAGCAACTTCGCCAGGTGTTTCGTGCTGCGAACGATCACGGCATGGCGATTGTCGTTCACATGCGGTCCTCGGTAACAAGACAACGACCGTACGGCGCGAACGAGGCGCGGATTTTCTTGAACGAGGTTCTTCCGGCGGCGCCCGACGTTCCGGTTCAGATCGCGCATCTTACTGGCGCGGGGGGTTACGACGATCCGTTAATCGATCAAGCACTGGCTGTGTTCGCGAGCGCCATCGCGCACCACGATTCGCGCATGGCCCACGTCTACTTCGACGTGTCCGGCGTTGCTGGCCTGGGCCAATGGGTCGACAAGGCGAATCTGGTTGCCACCCGGATTCGACAACTCGGCGTCGATCGCATCCTCTACGGCTCCGATGGCGCTGGCGGGAGCAACCTGGCACCCCGCGAAGCCTGGGCGGCATTTCGGCAGCTACCGCTATCCGATGCTGAGTTTCGAACGATCCAGAACAACATCGCCCCTTATATGCGGTGATGGGCGCGTGAACTATCAGGAGAGCGGAGCAGGCCGCCGTCTACCCAGCCAGTTGCAGCCGACTCGGAACTTCCTCCGACCATGTAGACACCTTAAAGTAACTAAGCAAGGGGTGCCGTCCTTGATATCGCTGCGGCCACCCTGACAGGGAGCCCGAAGCGCCAGCGAGGGTCATCGGGGGGCTTTCCCTCGCTGGCGCTTCGGGCTCTCAGTCCGTCTCCAAAACGAGAACAAAATTCTCGTTTCGATCCACAAAACAGTCTAAGTAGGTGTCGCGTGGCTAGAGCCAGTGGACCAAGAAAAGTTCATCGTTATGGAAATGATTTGAAAGCCCAGACGGGCGGCCAATGCTTGATCGTTAGCTGCTCAAAGGAAATTCCGCCACGGCAACGTATATCACCGAGTAGGCGTTAACACTCCAGCAGAGACGGTGTAGGGAGCACTTCCCAGTGACGGC
>QHZP01000540.1:3244-5657 GCA_003224715.1 Acidobacteriota bacterium
TTACCGTCGGGCGGGTTAAAATGCAACCAGGAGGTAGCATATGAACTCGTCAACCGATCGCATCGAAAGAAAAATCGTGCTCAAGGCACCGCGTTCGCGCGTCTGGCGCGCGCTGTCGAATGCTGAAGAATTCGGCAACTGGTTCGGTGTGGCTCTCAAGGGAAAAACCTTTGCAGCTGGCAAGCGCGTGCAGGGCCAAATCACCTATCCCGGCTACGAACACGTCGTCTTTGACGTGGTGATCGAACGCATGGAGCCGGAGCGCTTGATTTCCTGGCGCTGGCATCCGGCCGCAGTGGAACCCTCCATCGACTACTCGAAGGAACCGACCACGCTCGTCGAGTTCGAGCTGAAGGATGTCGAGGGTGGCACCTTACTGAGCGTCGTCGAATCCGGCTTTGACAGTATTCCGCCGTCGCGTCGTCTGGAGGCATTTCGCATGAACAGTGGGGGCTGGGACGAACAAATGAAGAACATCAAAAAACATGTCACCACGCCGTAGCGTGTCTTCGAAGAAGGCGCCGCGGAAGGACTCAGCGCTGCTGGCTTCGGCGCCGATCTTCGCGGCGCTCGGTGACGAGACGCGCCTGCGTCTCATCGCTGTCCTGTGCGCCGGGCGGGCGATGTCGATCGCACAGCTCACCTCCGGAACGGAAATCACGCGCCAGGCAGTCACGAAACATCTGTGCATGCTCGCAGAAGCAGGTCTGGTGCGCGACATCAAAGTCGGCCGCGAACGCTTGTGGGAATTCGAACCAACGCAGTTGGAAGAAGCGCGGCGCTCGCTGGAAGCGATTGCGCGACAGTGGGACCACGCCCTCGCCAAACTAAAGATGGCCGTGGAACGTTGATCACGAGGCCGTCTTATCGGCAGCAACACCAGTAAGTCTACCGTTGCATCAGAGAAGTGCATGCGTGTGAAGTCGCAGACCTCAAACACAGTAGGGACCTCTGGTGTATGCTAGTCGGAACGCGCCAAAGAGGACCAATCGCGCTGGAACGGACGGCGCTCTGCGCCACCGTTTGACGTTGTGTATTCCTCTTACGCGCTTCATCACTTGAATCGCAACGATAAGCAGGCAGTCGTTGGCGAAAGCCTCGAAATCCTACGGCCGGCAGGCTGGTTCTTGAATGCAGATATTGTTGTTGCGGAATCACCGCAGATCGAGCCGCGGCTTCAGGAGTTGCGAGTCAAGGGGATCGTCGAGCGGGCCGGGGGGCGAGACGTACGATTCCAAGACGCGCTATCGACTCGTCGCTTCCTCGATGAACTGGAAAAGAGAGACGGGGATCAGCCTCAGACGCTTTTGGAGGACCTACAAATACTGACAAGAGCCAAGGTACGAAATGCTTCTGTGTTCTGGCTAGAATACCGAGAGGCGGTGTGTGGAGGTCAGAAGTAAGGTGCACAGACAGAATGCCTGAGGGCTTCCACCCGACTGCCAAGAGAGGCCGCGGGTGGAGTGCAGCCCGATGAGCGGCGCTGGCGTCCGGTTACAGTTCGGCTGCGTCGCAAACGATGTGGCATCACCAACTCTCAAGCCACTGGGAGTCTTGCTCCGTTAGGCGCGTTCCCACTCATGCCTCGGAGTGATGGCGAGATGCATCCAAGACCTTTGACGGAGAGAACCATGGACAAAACCACACGAACCAACCGGGATAACCTGCGCTCTGAAGATAGAGAATTGCAGAACAAGGCCTTTTTCTATGTTCTCAAGACGACGGACAAGCCGGTTGACTGGGCTTATGAGGTGTGGGATCGCTGCGAGCTTCACGCGGGAGACAGGAAACGTGTGGAGCAACCCGGACCTTACGTGTCAATATGTCGACCCGTAGATCCCCTTGCCGGCAAGCCAGAAGGGGACATTAGAAGTGAAGATGCTCGTCCTTCGCGGCTCGCTCGATGACGCTCAGCGCAGGACGCTGCAGCAACGAAGTTTGTTGAAGTAAGACCCGCTCTCAAAGGGCGGACGCAGCTGTAGCTGTGGGATGCGTTACGCAAAAAGCGCTAACGCATCCTACGATGTTAGTCCTGTTTCCTGGCCGAGAGGCGCGGGATAGCGGGCACTGCTACAACACAGGACTTGCGCGCTATCCGAGAGCTGACAGATGCCAAAGCCGATTCCAACTAGCGCGTTCTTGTCTTAAATGACTGTTGATCAAGTGCGGCCTGCCATCGTAAACTTTGATCGAGAGTACTGCTTGGACTGGCAGAGATGGAACGATATAAACATACTCAAATTGGTTATGTGACCATTCCCAGTCTGGGAGCCGGAACTCTAATTGTTCTTTCGATTTTGCTTAACCAAGGCCGTAATTGGGTTTTGCTCTCAGTGCTATTGATCCTAGCAAGTTCGGCTGTGTTGTTCGCGTCCTTAACCATTGAAATCAAAGATGGCATTTTGAAGATTCA
>QHZP01000541.1:0-3351 GCA_003224715.1 Acidobacteriota bacterium
GTCCAGGGAAATTTTCCGTTCCGCCAGTTGGCCAACCAGTTCTAGCATGGCATTCACGTAGCCGAGACTTAACAGAGGAGCCGATCGTCCGCGAGGTTCCACAATATAAGGCTTGTAGCCTTTTTGTCTTAAACTTTCAGCTTTTTTTTCAAAACGTGGGACAAGATTCAGACTGTCGGCTTCGTCAACTATCTCGATGTCGGCGCCCAGGAGAGAATCCAGCAATAAATTGCCTTGAAGTTCCTGGCCTTTGACGCTTCGCATCAGGATCAGGCAAATCTTTAACCCCAGTTTTGCAGCCGCTGCCGTAAGCTGTCGGCAAAAGTTAGATTGGCTGCCCGCACCCGTGACAATGGCGTTCGCTCCCTGGGCGATAGCATCGCCTAAGAGAAATTCGATCTGTCGGGTCTTATTTCCGCCGAAGGCCAGACCCGTTTGATCATCACGTTTCATCCAGATTTTCGGCCCCACTAAAGTTTGGGACAAACGCTTACACTCTTCCAGAGGTGTTGGCAGACTTGCCAGAGCAACGCGAGGGAGTTGTTGGAGCAGCGTTCGAATCTGGTCTACGGAGTAGGCCGCTTGAATTGCTTCGCCAGTCATAATAAGGCCTCCTTCGAATGAGTTCTCCTAACTAGCCAAGGGGCTGCGCCCTTGATATCCCTGCCCCCACCCCTGACAGGGAGCCCGAAGTGCCAGTGAGGGTCATCGCGCGGCTGCCCCTCGCTGGCGCTTCGGGCTCTCGGTCCCCAAAACGAGAACAAAATTCTCGTTTCGATTGACATCACGGTCTAACTATATACCGGTCTGTTCGATTTCAAAGAAAAAAGTTGTACGAAAGGCTGTGATCATATATATTGATGACTACTTGATCAGGCTTTTGTAATTTATTGCAAGGTAATAAGGCTACAAAATCCGTGGTTTTGCAGCCTTTTTTGTTTTTGGAATGGTTACGAAGACTGGACAGGATAATTTTTACAGGATAATTTTTGGAGAAAGGACGGAAGGATATGAAGGAGAAGGGCACTGTAAAATGGTTCAATGATGCGAAGGGCTATGGCTTCATCCAACGCGAGTCAGGCCAGGATGTCTTCGTACACCATTCATCTATTCAACAGGCCGGGTTCAAATCCTTAAGTGAAGGCCAGGCAGTGGAATTCACGGTTGCCAAGGGCCCCAAGGGATTGCAGGCCCAAGATGTAGTCAAAATCTAATCGAGTCGGGCCCCTGTGACTAAGGAAATCAAAGGAATTCCCAGGGGCCCTTTCCCTACACTTAAGAGATGTTAAGACTCGAAGTTGAGCTTCTTGGATCTCAAGAGGAAAGACAAAGGCAGGAGCTTATGTCAAAACTTTATGTCGGAAATTTACCCAGGAGCGTTACAGAAAGTAGTCTGGAAGAGTTTTTTCAAGCGGCCCAATATCAAGTAGAGAGTATTAAACTGATTCGGGATATGGACACAGGAGTCTCTCGAGGCTTTGCCTTTGTCGAATTGGCCGCCGGGGTAGATCTTGAGAAAGCAATTCAAGACCTGAATGGACAAAGTATCGAAGGAAGACAACTGGTGATCAATGAAGCCCGACCGCAACGGCCAAAGGGTGGAGATGGCGGCGGAGGAAGACGGTTTGACAACCGACCCCGCCACGGCGGAGGCGGGGGTGGTAGAGGGCGAGGCGGTGGTGGCGGTAGGAGAAGGTTCTAAATCTAAATAGCCTCTTGAAATCCTCCGTTCCAATGTGAAAAAGTCAGGTGGCGTGGCATCAGGCTAGCCTAGTGTGCAAAGGAGAAGAACTCTTTCGCTTGCCGGTTTAGGGGTAACCGATTCACCCTAATACAGAGTACTCCTCGCACCAGGGGACCCCCTAGGTGCATGACTCTGTCGAAACCAAGCTTTCCCCAAAGTCTTTCCACTTATCTATTCTGTTTCTCGTATAAATGGGCGACGTAGGCTGCGTAGCCATTGTACATGAGAGTGGGTCGTTTTTCGCCCGTGTCAATCAAGGTCTCCTTGGCTTGGGACCATCGAGGATGGGGGATGTTCGGATTGACATTCGACGTAAAGTCATATTCCAAAGGTTGAAGTGTATTCCAAAAGGTTGGTGGCTTCTTTGAAGTGAATTCAATCGTAACAATGGATTTGATACTCTTGTATCCGTATTTCCAAGGCACGACCAAACGAATAGGGGCTCCATGCTGTTTCGTCATTTCATGGCCGTAAATACCGGTGGCCAAGAGCGTCAACTCATTGGAGGCTTCGGCCATGGTCAACCCTTCGAAATAAGGGCCAGGGATACCAATGGGCTTTTTTCTGTTCTGGAGCTTGATCAGGTTTCAGGAATGTTACCAGGCGGACATACTTGGCCGTGGATTTAGGCTTTACTAAATCGATTAGTGCCTTCATGGGAAAGCCAGTCCAGGGAACGGCCATTGCCCAGGCTTCCACACAACGGTGCCGGTAGAGTCTTTCTTCTAAGGGCATCTTTCGAACCAGGTCGTCGATATCAAAAATCTTTGGGTGTTCAACCTCGCCTCTGACTTCTACCTGTCAAGGTCTGGTTTCAAACCCCTCAATGTATCTCCAAACGTCTTTCTTCAAGCTGAATTCGTAAAAGTTATTGTACTGGGCGGCAATAGCCTCCTTGGTAATAGCACGGTCCAGAGTGAACGCTGGGTTACGTTTAGGCGGGTAAAGTAAACTGGTGGGAGATTTGGGAATGAACGAAGACAGTTCACCTTCCTTGGCAAAGGTGTGTCCTGAAATCACTGCTGGTACGGTGGAACTCCGTAGAAGACCCAGAGTACCCAGTCCAGTGAAGCCCAGTCGTTTGAGGAAGGCTCGACGGTTCTCATAGACAGATTCTGGCGTAGCCATTTTCTCGGGAATTTGCCATCCTTTGGTGAGACATGCCATCTTTTCCCTCCCGCTAGACTTACCAATATTAATATACCCTATACCCTCAAGTTTAATCCGTAATTCAGATGGTTTTTGGGATTTTTTCAAATTAGGTGCAGCGCCCTGGGAAATTGAGATATGATAAGCATCTTGAATGGGATGCCGCCCCGGGGAGAAAAATATAAGGTGTAAGTTCGGGCTGACAGATCTGAATGAATACCTTTGCGGAGAATCAAGCAACTCTTATTGCTCTCTTGGTTAAGCTGGGGAT
Organism: Acidobacteriota bacterium; assembly: GCA_003224715.1. GTDB lineage: Bacteria > Acidobacteriota > Terriglobia > Versatilivoradales > Versatilivoraceae > QHZQ01. The sequence goes on from QHZP01000541.1 coordinate 3,165, forward strand.
TATCGCGTCCCTGGCTGCCTTTTTGGCCCGATCCCAAAAATTCAAAAGAACCCTGTTTGCGGAGCCTCGCGAGTTTCGGGAAAAGCTCCATTTGATTTTGTTTTGGGGTGTTCCACTCGCTATCGGTGTCGCCATACGATTTTCAATGAAGTACGAGGCCTTTGACCTGACCTTGGAAGGTACTTTC
>QHZP01000541.1:3483-4835 GCA_003224715.1 Acidobacteriota bacterium
AACTCCTTTTTAACAAGGTAGCCTGGCAGCTTATTCTCTTTTTCGCCTGTCTTGCATTCGATATTTTCCGTTATCTGATTGGTCAGAGTTTCCCTCTAGGTTGGCTCTTTTATTTACATTCTGAGAGCCCACCAGTTCTCCTGTTCATATTCATTGCTACTTTAGGCTGCATCGGTATTACCCTCAAGATATGGAATAACACCCGGCTGGAGCTGAAACTGGCAGAGCAAGAAGTGTTAGTTGTCAAAGCTCGATTGGACGCCCTAGCTAATCAAATTAACCCACACTTTTTATTCAATACTCTCAATTCCATTTCTTCTCTGATTCGCACCAATCCCACCAAGGCTCGAGCCATCGTCATCAAGCTCTCCCATATTTTGCGGAAATTGCTGCAAGGACATGAAAACTTCATTTCCTTGAGGGAGGAATTAGAATTCATTGATAATTACCTGGATATTGAAGTGATTCGTTTTGGAAAAGACAAGCTCAAGGTTGAAAAGGAAATTGACGTTGATACTCTTGCCTATATGATACCGAGCATGATTTTACAACCCATCGTTGAAAATTCTATTAAGCATGGGATTGCTCCCAAGATTGAAGGAGGCAGTATCAAGATCCGTTTCGCCAAAAACAAAGACAAGATCTGCATTGAAGTCGAGGACGACGGTGTGGGTATCTCTGATGAAAAGGTACCCGAGATTTACAATTCAGGGATTGGCATTAGCAATATTATTGAACGCCTCAAAGTCGCTTACCAATCGGACTATATTTTTACCGTCAGTAGTTTTCCCGGGCAGGGCACTTTTACTCACATCGAGATTCCTCTCTTGGAAGTTAGGACGAAAGAAAAAGAAAAGGTTGGATAACCAGATGACTAACCTGGATCGGGGGTGATTTTGCATGCCGATATCCTGCATTATTGTGGATGATGAACAGCCGGCTTTGGAGGAGCTCAGTTTCCTGCTGAACTCGATACCCGAAGTGAAAGTGATTGGACAAGGGCGCAATGGAATTGAAGCGATCCAATTGGTCGAAGAGTTTGAACCCGACTTGCTGTTCTTAGATATTGAGATGCCTGGATTAAATGGATTTAAAGTGGTGGAGCACTTGGCAAAAAAGGACGAGTTGCCTCAGTTGGTGTTTGTCACAGCCTATGATCACTATGCAGTGCAGGCCTTCGAGGTCAACGCCGTGGATTACATCTTGAAGCCGGTGGAAAAGTCTCGTCTCGAAAAAGCAGTTCAACGCGCCAAGAAGCAGCTTGAATCCGAGACCGTGGTCAATGATCAGATTAAAAACCTTTTAAGTATGATCGCACCCTCCGCTCAAAAGAAATCCAAACTCCTGGTAAA
>QHZP01000542.1:0-475 GCA_003224715.1 Acidobacteriota bacterium
AGCATGGTCGCCAATGACCTCTCCCATCACACGAGCCACAGGTTTGACGGCCTCATTCAAATGGCTCTGACTCCCAATACAGGGACGCCCCAACAGAACGCTGATTTCATCTACATAACGGACCCGGCCGGAAATCCAGTGGTAAGTCCGTTGACCCTTACAGCCCTTCCAAGCATCCGTGCTTATGAGTTGGCTGACAGCCCTAATGGAAGCAATTCCGTTTCAGTCGATCTCTTTGGCAAGTTCGGCTCCTTGGACTTGACACGTTTCGACAACGTCACGGGAGGCGGCTTTCTTGATGTTTCACTCACTTCGGACCTGGGCGGCCCACCCCCTCCACCGCCTCCCTCGGTTCCAGAGCCTGCCACTCTAACTCTGATGGGTGCGGGAATGATAGGTCTGGCTGCTGTGCGCCGACGCTCAAGGGCTTAGGTTCTCCCGCACGCTTCAACACCGAGCGCCCATCTCAAGTTTG
>QHZP01000542.1:503-5420 GCA_003224715.1 Acidobacteriota bacterium
GCTCCACAGTAATTTTGGATTGCCAATTGGCGATTTTGGATTGTTAGGAGGTTCCGCTTAATCCCAAATCCGAAATCTAGAATATCCAAGAAGCGAGCATGACAATCAGGACGAGAACAACGACGATTCCATAAACGAGAACAAATTCTCCTCTCGATCCGCATAAACCTAAATCCGGCATTTGAAATGGCCACGGAGTCACAGAGTGCACAGAGCAAGTGGGAAGGCGGGGGCGTTTCAGATGCTTTATCCTCACCCAGAGCGCCACAATTTTTCAAGGCTTTGCGAAGATATAACTCCTTATCTGCCGCCTCTGTGGTCTCTGTGCCTCTGTGGCCAACTGCCGTTTTTAGGATAAAGCGTCAAAAAGCTATTTCGGCGCCTCGCGAAACTCAAGCATTATCCTTGCGACTCTTTTTCCTTTGCCCGCCCCAATGCAGTTAGTATAAGCTCCACAGTAATTTTGGATTGCCAATTGGCGATTTTGGATTGTTAGGAGGTTCCGCTTAATCCAAAATCCCAAATCCGAAATCTAAAATGGACATAACGGAGGTAGGCGGGCAGTAGCAGTAAGCGCTGGGGCCAGCCGCGAAATCCAAAATTGGAAATCCACAATCCAAAATCCAAGCGTGCCCTTATCCTTGGTATCACGGGACAGGATGGTTCTTATCTGTCGGAACTGCTGATTTCGAAGGGATACGAAGTTCACGGCATCATTCGACGCTCCAGTAGCTTTAACACCGAGCGGATCGAGCACCTTTACCATGATCCCCATGAACCGCACGTACGTCTTAATTTACACTATGGCGATTTGATGGATGGATCCAGCCTGCGAGCGGTCATTTCTCAAATTCAACCCGACGAGATCTACAATCTGGGCGCCCAATCGCACGTCCGAGTTAGCTTTGACCAACCGGTCTATACCGTGGAAGTCGATGCGCTTGGAACTCTCATTCTTTTGGAAGCTATTCGCGATGCCGCACCGAGGGCCAGGTTTTATCAGGCAGGCAGCAGCGAGATGTTCGGCAAAGTTCGGGAAGTCCCACAGCGGGAGGCCACACCGTTTTATCCGCGTAGTCCTTATGGGTGCGCCAAAGTTTTTGCTCACTGGCAGACCTTAAACTACCGTGAGGCGTACGGAATGTTTGCTTGTAACGGGATTCTCTTCAATCACGAATCCCCGCGCCGCGGCGAGACTTTCGTCACACGAAAAATCACTCGGGCGGCTACGCGCATCAAGGAGGGGTTGCAGGAAGCTGTTTATTTGGGGAACCTGGAAGCGCGGCGAGATTGGGGCTATGCCGGAGATTACGTGGAAGCCATGTGGTTGATGTTGCAACAGGAAGAAGCACAAGATTATGTCGTGGCGACCGGAGAAACTCACTCTGTTCGCGAGTTTGTAGAAGAAACGTTTGGCCTCCTGGATCTGGACTGGAAGAAGTATGTCAGGATTGATCCTCGCTATTTTCGACCCACCGAGGTGGACCTTTTGCTCGGAGACAGCACCAAGGCACGAACGCTATTGGGATGGCAGCTTACGGTCAGCTTCCGTGAACTTATCAAAATGATGGTGGAGGCGGACCGGAAACTGGCCCGCCGGGAACGATTGGTCAAGGAAAGTAGTGCCATGATCCAGGGAGCGTAATCGGTCTCAGCACTCAGTACTCCGCACTCAGTACTCCGCTCGGTGGTCAACATGAAGAAAATCCTAGTGACAGGCGGAGCCGGTTATGTGGGCTCTCATGCTGTCAAGCAACTTCAGAGAGAAGGATTTCCGTGCCTGGTGCTGGACAACCTGGTCTACGGCCACGATGAATTCGTGAACGGCGCAGATTTAATTGTGGGAGACTCTGGGAACGCGGAATTGTTGGAAAGGATTTTTTCCCAGAATGAAATCGAAGCCGTCATGCACTTTGCCGCTTACGCCTACGTTGGAGAATCCGTCACCGATCCGGCCAAGTATTATCAGAACAATCTGGTCTCCACCTTCAGTTTGCTGAAAGCCATGATCCATGCCGGGGTGAAAAAAATAATCTTTTCATCGAGCTGTGCCACCTATGGAAACCCAGTGGAGATTCCCATTACCGAAGAGCATCCACAAAATCCTATCAATCCTTACGGCGCCACCAAGCTGATGGTGGAAAGAATGCTGAAAGACTTTGATCAAGCTTACGGCCTGAAGTCGATCGTGTTCCGTTACTTCAATGCGGCGGGGGCCGATCCGGAGGGCGAGATCGGAGAATGGCACGAACCCGAGACCCACCTGATTCCGCTCGTGCTGGATGCAGGCGCGAGCAAACGAGAGGCTGTCGAAGTGTATGGGACGGATTACGAAACTCAGGACGGCACCTGCATCCGCGAATACATCCACGTCACCGATATCGCGCAGGCCCACGTCCTCGGATTAAAAGAACTCCTATCCCGCAAGCCCAGCCAGGTTTTTAATCTGGGGAACGGTAGCGGATTTTCCGTCCGCGAAGTCATCCGAACTGCCGAGAGAGTCACTGGACGAAAAGTTAATGTAGTTGAAACCCGTCGTCGGGCTGGAGACCCTCCGGCCCTGGTGGGCAGTTCAAGCAAGGCGCGCGCAGTGCTGGGCTGGAAGCCTCAATTCCCCAGCCTCGATTCGATCCTTCAAACCGCCTGGCAGTGGCATCAAAGATTTCACCGATCAGATCTAAGCCACAAAGCTGCACAGCCCGAACGCAGCCGAAAATCGAACCGCGAAGACGCAAAGAACGCCAAGAAGATTACCAAGACAAGAAACAGTAGCAAGTGATGAGTGACGAGTGATTAAAAGCGGTCAGCTCTCAGCTGTCAGCTTTTTCAGCTGAGCGCTGAGTGCCTCTGTGGCCCAGACTCCAGCCCGCTGAGGCCGAGCAAAATTCGATGTTTTTCCAGTAGCCCAGGCATTCATGCCTGGGACCAATGCCATCGATGATTGCTTAGCCCCCTTCAGGAGGCTTCTGAAATGGCGCCTTCAGGCCAGTCCTCTGAAGGGGGCTGGGACATGGAATGATAACCTGCAACCCAGGCGTGAACGCCTGGGCTACAAAAAATCCACGGCAAAGTGGGTGAAGATAAAGCATCCGCAAAAGCGCTCTTTTTTTCGACTTGCTCGGTGCTCTCCGTGACTCCGTGGCAATTGGAAGTGCCGGTAGGATTACGATTTAAAAACCACCTCGCCCTGGTGAATCGTGTACTTAAGAGCTAAGCACTTGGTTTCTTCGTTCCATTGAAACAAAATCAAGTTTGCCTCTTGGCCTGCTTCGATTTTTCCGAGCCGTTCAGCTATCCCCATCAAGGTCGCAGGATTCAGGGAAGCCATGCGGATAGCCTCTTCCAGGCTCCACACCACGCACAAGATCCAAGGCAGACCCGGCGAGATATCCACTCCCGGTAGAATTGGCTCGCTCCACTCTCAGTTCCGGACTGACCACGACTTCCAGATCTCCGATCCGGTACCTACCAGGAGGCATCCCCGCCGCCGCTATGGCATCGCTGGTCAAAATACTTCGACTGACTCCTTTGCCCCTGACCAGGCACTTGACTACGGATGGAGGCAGATGATGTCCATCGACGATGAAGCTGGCCCAGAGCTGGTCAGCGGCTAATTGCTCCCAAATGTAGTTGTCGTGCCGAGGAATCAGGGCGTGAGAGCCATTGCCTAAATGGGTTGAACATTTAGCCCCGGCACTGATGGCTGCCTGAATGTCCTTGACCCCGGCGGCTGTGTGTCCGATAGCCACGGCCACTCCAGACTCAACCACTTTTTCTACGAGGGGAATAGCGCCGTCAACTTCAGGCGCCAAGGTCAGCATCCCAATCAGTCCCTGAGCACATTCCTGGAGTCTCTGAAACTCGTCCCAACTGGGCGTTCTGATATGCTGCAGGGGATGGGCTCCTCTAGGACCTTCCTGAGGAGAAATATAGGGGCCTTCCATATGAAGGGCGGGAATGGCTTCGGCGATCTTGGAATTGCGACAGGCCTGAGCGATGGCGCGAAAGCAGGCCGCCATATGCTCGAAGGAGTTCGTTATGATCGTCGGGCAGAAGAGAGCCACTCCCTTTTCCCTCAGCTTCATAATCACCTGTTCCATCTCTTCAGGGGTTGTTCGCCCTGAGTTTAAGTCAACACCTGCAAAACCGTTGACCTGGATATCGAAGAGAGCCGGGGCCAGCCACAAGTCATCGGGACAGGTGATTCTCTCAGAGCCAGCCAGGCTGTACTGAACTGATTGGATGAACCCTTTTTCCATCTCAACGACAGCTAATTCGCCGGAGCCGACAATTTTGCCTTTAACTTTGAAGCTCATTTCTTTCCTCAAATGCCCTGAAGGTGTGAAGAAATTCCGGCGTCCCCCTCACCCGCCCTTGTGAACGCTTCTCAAGCGTTCACCCCTCTCCCGGTTGGGGCGAGGGAGTTAAGTCTAACGGTTACTTTCCCCTCTCCCCGTTGAGGGAGAGGGGCCAGGGGCATATGCGCTAGAATAAGTCATTCAATGCTCCCGGACGAACTGGTTGCAGCTTGCGAAGGTGGCTCAGCAGATGAGAGAGTGGGTGTTTGAATTTTTCCAGGGAGTAGGTTCGTTTTCTTGGCCCCTCCGTTAAAGCCTGGCGGGCTTTGGGCCACAGCCGCTGTTTCTTCCACAAGGTGAGGGTTCCGTAAATGGCCAGGGTCAAGTCCAAACGGCGCAGATGGACCACGCGCCACAGACTAAGCCGCGACACTCCGGCAGCGGGGAACTCCCCAGGGGGAAAAAGAAATCGCCTCCTCATGCAAACACTGAATCAAAGCCACCTCAATGAGTTTGGCCAAGCAATCGGTGCGAACCAAGCTCGGGTCGAAGGCCCGGAGCTGATCGAAATGCAAGATGCCTTTGCAGCGTTTAAAAAACAGCTCAATCTGCCAGCGAA
>QHZP01000543.1 GCA_003224715.1 Acidobacteriota bacterium
ATTTTCGCTTGGTCTCGTCAGTTCGCTGGTCAGTCTGTGGATCAACTGGCTTTGGTTCCTGGAATCAGGTTATCCGATTCTGTTTACCAAGAGCTTGTTCACCGAACTTGCGTTGGCCACTTTTTTTGGGCTTGTTTTCTTTCTGGTGGTCTACTCCAATACTCGCCTGGCCCGCTGGCTGGCCAGCGGCCAAGCCCGTTCTTACGTTGATAACATCCTCGAGTTTGCTCACATCGAAGGTCTGGAAAGAGTGGTTCATCGGTTCTTGCTGGGCGGTCTCCTTTTGCTCGCTTATATCATCGGCTCTTGGGCCGGGGGGCAGTGGGATGTTTATCTACGTTATCAAAATATCGTTTCGTTTGGGGTCAGCGATCCCCTCTTCTCGCGCGACATAGGGTTCTACTTTTTTACCCTCCCCTTTTATAGCTTTCTCTATCTTTTCGGGTTTCTCCTGCTGCTCTTCTCCTTTCTTACCAGCCTGCTAACCTACGTCATCGAAGGCGGGGTCTGGTTAACGCGGCGGGGGCTGCAGATGGCGAAGTCAGCCCGTTTGCATCTCTCCGCGATCGTGGCTTTGTTTCTGTTCTTACTGAGCTTTCATTATCAACTCGAAATCTATGACCTTCTTTTTTCTGAAAGAGGGATTGTTTATGGAGCCAGCTTCACTGATATCAACGCGCAGCTGCCCGTTTTGCGTCTTCTCATCATTATCAGCTCATTGTCGGGCTTATTGGTGGTGGTGAGCGCGTTTCGGCGCAGGTATACGTTGGCGCTGTCCGCACTGGGGCTCCTGGTGGTGGTCGCGCTGGTGGGAAATCAAGTCTATCCCGAAATCGTTCAGCGCTTCGAAGTAGCTCCCAACGAAATCAGCAAGGAAGCTCCTTTCATTGATCTGGGCATCAAATACACGCGCATGGCTTACGGGATCAAGGATGTCCACGAGGAAGAGTTTCCTGCCGTGGAGGATCTTTCGCTGGAAGCACTCAAGAAAAATGAACTCACGTTGCAGAATATTCGGCTCTGGGATCATCGGCCGCTATTGCGAACTTACGGGCAACTCCAGGTGATTCGTACTTACTATGACTTTGAGGACGTCGATAACGACCGCTATCTGATTGAGGGCAAACTGCGCCAGGTGAGTCTGTCCCCCAGAGAACTTTCATCCGACCGCCTGCCCAGCCGCATCTGGATTAATGAACATCTGACGTACACGCATGGCTACGGTCTGTGCATGGGACCGGTCAATCAGTTTACTAAAGAAGGTCTGCCCACATTCCTGATCAAGGATATTCCCCCTCGTTCCTCAACCAACATTAAAGTAACTCGACCGCAGATTTATTACGGAGAAATTTCCAATTCCTATTGCTTTGTCAAAACCCGTGCCAAAGAGTTTGATTACCCTGCCGGTGACGAGAACGTTTACACCGAGTACACCGGCAGCGGCGGAATCCCCGTCAACAATTTCTTTCGCAAGCTGCTTTTCAGTTTCCGCTTCAAAGAACCCAAGATCTTCCTGTCCAGCGATATCCACCCAGATAGCCGATTGATGTTTGATCGATCCATTTCAACCCGCCTGCAAAAACTTTTGCCCTTTATCCGCTACGACAAAGATCCTTACATGGTTATTTCCGAGGAGGGACACTTATTCTGGATCATCGATGGCTACACCCTGAGCGATCGATTTCCCTATTCTCAACCGACCCCGGACTTAGGAAATTACATTCGTAATTCCATCAAAGCCACTATCGATGCCTATAACGGGACCGTGCGCTTTTACATCAGTGACCCGGGGGATCCGCTTATCCAGGTTTACTCGAAAATCTTCCCGGGTGTCTTCAAATCCATGGACGAGATGCCTCCACATATGAGAAGACATCTTCGCTATCCCGAAGACCTCTTCACGATCCAAGCCAATATCTACGCCACCTACCATATGACCGATCCCCAGGTCTTTTACAATAAGGAAGACTTGTGGCGCATTCCAACCCTGGGTCAGGCTGGTGGCGATACACCTCTGGAACCGTATTACACCATCATGAAGCTGAATACTAAGGCGGCTCGGGAAGAATTCATCCTGATGATTCCCTTTACGCCGGCTCGCCGGGACAACATGATTGCCTGGATGGCGGTCCGCTGTGATGAGCCGAATTATGGGAAACTGATCGTCTACGACTTTCCCAAGCAACGTCTCGTCTATGGTCCGACACAGATTGTGAGTCGAATCAATCAGGAGGCTGAGATTTCAAAACAGCTTACCCTCTGGAACACCGGGGGGTCGACGGTGATCCGGGGCAGTCTGCTGGTCATTCCGGTCGAAGAATCGATCCTCTACATTCAACCACTCTATCTGGCTGCCGCCCAGAAGGAGAGCTTGCCGGAATTGAAACGCATCATTGTCGCTTTCGGAAATAGTATTGCGATGGAAGAAACCTTGGAATTGGCCTTAGTCCGGATTTTCGGCGGAGCTGTCTTGCCGAGTGAATCCAAGATCCCAGCGCAGCTTAGCCAGAAAAAAGAGGAGTCATCCATCAATGCGCTGGTCCAAAAAGCCAATGATTATTATCAGCGGGCTCAAAGTGCCCTAAGACAGGGCGACTGGTCCCGCTATGGGGAAGAAATAAAGCGATTGGGTGACGTACTTAAGGAACTGCAAGAAAAGTCCAAGTAGAAAGCAGACGCTTTAACGGCTCGCCGTTTTTCCGGGAGGGGAGGCTCCCGCCGAGCCTCATGCAGCAA
>QHZP01000100.1 GCA_003224715.1 Acidobacteriota bacterium
GCACTCCTTCATTTCATCACTGACTCGCGGTAATTGCCCAACTTGGCTGAATGAGGGTTTAGCCCAATTCCAGGAGGGAAAGTCAGCCCACGAACAAAAGAACTTTCTGGCTTCGCTTCAGTCACAAGGCCATTCAATTCCGTTAACCAGTCTCGGAGGCTCTTTTGCTGAATTCTCCGATCGGATCGCGAGCCTCGCTTACCTCGAAGGACTTTCAGCCGTGGAGTACCTCTTCTCACGCCACGGTAGGAAATCAGTCCTGGCTATCCTAGATCTCCTCCGGCAAAGCTACAACTTCGAAAGTGCATTGAAATCGACCACCGGCCAAACTCTGGCTGAATTTGAAAAATCCTGGCGAGAATTTCTCGTTCAATAGATTCCGATGAGACACTAAAGACATTTCCTGTAACTTGTCTTGGCAATAATGTCTGTTCAAGCAGGTTATTTGGAGGCCCGAGTTGAAAGAAAACAGGGAGGGAAGGTGTCAGAAGATCGGGAGGATGCTGAATTTCATTGAATAAGCGAACGGGAAAACTTGAGCTTTGTAAAATTTCTTGTCCGATAGCCCGATCATTGCCCTTTATCCAACCGAACTATGAAACTATTTTACAAAATAACTGTTGCACGCGCTGTCAACTAGTTCTTTGGTAAGGGCTGGAGGCACATTGAGATACCGGGCAATATCAATGACCTGCTCGATAATATCGCGAGGATGACAACACCGTAGGTCCAGATTATGCTTCTGGTAGAATTCTGTTTGAATGTAGTCCACGATAATCGGATTGTAGACAATGTTCTTACTCCGACAATAATTCTTACAGATCTCCTTATATTGCTCAAGGGTCGGATTATCAAAATGAATCTTATATCGAATCCGTCTAAAAAAAGCCTCGTCAACTAGTTCTTGAGGCCTGAGGTTTGTCGAGAAAATAATAAGAGCGTCGAATGGCAGCTCAAATTTTTTTCCCGTATGCAAGGTTAAGTAATCAACCCGCTTTTCCAGAGGAACAATCCAGCGGTTCAGGAGATCTTTTGGGCGGACAAGCTGCCTTCCAAAGTCATCGATTAAGAAGACTCCCCCATTTGCTTTAACCTGGAAGGGAGCTTCATAAAACTTTGAGATCTCATTAAATGACAGATCCAACATTTCCAAGGTTAGTTCACCGCCAGTAAAAACGAACGGGCGCTTACAACGCACCCAGCGCTGATCAAAATCCTCTGTCTCACTTAGAATGGGAGAACGGTAACCACTAGAATCTGGTATCTTGTCACCATTCACCGGTCTATGGTTAATGGGATCAAAAACAGTAATAATAACCCCATCAACATCAATGGCATGCGGGATAAACACCTCGCCGCCAAGCATCCGTCCTATGGATTCAGACACAACCGACTTTCCATTACCTGGAGCACCATAAATGAACATCGATTTTCCAGAGTTAATGGCGGGACCCAGCATATCCATCACATGTTTGGTTAAGACAAGATGTGAAAACTCCTTGACGATGGTCTCTTGTGTAATATAGGACCTTGTAGCCGCCTCGTTTTTGATCATTTCTGTATATTGAACCAATGGCACTGGGGCAGGACCAGTGTATTGGTTAATCTCCAAGAATTCCCGGGCGCGATCCCGACCCAAGGAGGTTATGGCATATTTGTATGCAGTTTTGCCAATTCCCGCCATCCCTTTAACTTCACACATCCTCTCATTTTTGACGAACTCAATCAATTCATCCACAATCGTATAAGGCAGTTTTAGGCGACCGGCCAGATACGCTCCAGTTACCTCCCCCGCGTAGTAGAGGACCTTGACGATCAGATGAATTAACATGTCTCTGTTCAGGCCCACATCCTTTAGGCTCGCAGGTATTAGCGGGGTATAGCTGACTTTGGGTCTTTCAGCACCTTCGTCAACAGGTCTTGCTTCTGTAAGAATGGTTCTGTTTTCCATACTTTTCATTCCTAATTTTCAAATTCAAAATGAGTATGACAACTTTCGGTTAACGCTAGCTCTAATCTTGATAACCGGAAGAATCTGTTCCCTTCCCTCCCATCTCGATTTCGAGACAATCGATGGATCTATCCTTTAGAAACCATCCTGACTTCCTGGAATTCGATGTTCCAACTACAGGGCCGGAAACCACAAACCTACGACTCAACATCCAAGGGCTAATCCGGACTCTCTTTTTTGTAGTCCGCTGAGCTCGGGGCTTCATTCCCTGGGCCTTTTGCTTTTACGATTTCGAACTGAACTGCACGATGCTCGAGAGAATTTCCCTGCAGGGAATCGGCAACAGGGGGTACATGGTCACTAACCCAGAGATACCCAGATCCAGGCCCGATAAACCAAGGATTTGAGGTGAAGTGAGAGAGAGGAAAAGGTTCCAATTCGAAATTCGAAATCAAGGCAGCATCATCGGTTGATCTCAGATCTTGCCCTTCTTCAAGGGCTCCTTTTCTTCGCTTTTTCTCCATCTCATACTTCAAGCTCTTGGCATACTGGTAATTCTGAATAGCAACCTTGTAAAGGGGCCTTAGCTTAGCGGCTAACCTGAATTCCTCCATAGCTTCCAAATTTTTCTTTTTTTTCAAAAAGATCATACCCAGGTTATTGTGGGCTCCAGCCTCATCACTCGCCAGCCTGAATTCCTGTATCGCTCGATTGAAATTATTGGCCATCCCATAGGCCAAACCTAAATTGTTGTGTGCAATTTTAAGACTGGAGTCAAGTTCTATAGCCTTCTCGGTATGAAAAATTGCTTCCCCTAAGTCACCGACCTGCAAATAACTAAAACCTAGATTATTATGGATGAAGCCCAAGCGGGGATTCAATTCCATCGCCCGAATGTAGCATTGTTGGGCTTGAGAGAAATCTCCTAGTTCATCATAAATAGTTCCCAAAGAATTCCATGCTTCCAGGAAGTCAGCTCTTAGTTGCAAGGCTTTTTGCAAATCATTAATCCCGAATCGCGGCGCTCCCCAATCTCTCCACAGTCGTCCCATGCTCTCGAAGTAACACGGATTATCAGGATCTAGTGATATTGCCCTCTGATACTCCGCATAGGCTTGGTCAAATATTCTGTATCGATGGTAAATCGAAGCCAAGGCGAAATGGTTCTCGGCTTTACCAGGTTCATCTTTGATCTTCATTAGAAGCGAAGCCAGCTGGGAATTCTTTTCTTCCAGAACATCTGTATTGACAACTTCCACCTTGGCTTTGGTCGGATCCTTTCCCTGCGCTATGAAGGTCTTCCGTATGGAATCCGAAAGGTCCGTGATTCTATGATCTGCCGGAGTCTGATTCTTCGGCGGTCTCTTCTTGCCTCCCCTCAGAACAAAGAAGTCATCATGGCCCACGGTTCGCGTCGTCCTAACACAGGCACAACTCAATCCGAGCAGGACCAGAAGAATGCTCCTCTTAAGAAAATGTTCTGAGTGCCAAGGAAAAATTGAAGCCAGCTTCACCTCTTTCCCAAATGGAGCCTTGTCGAATCCTGGATGCATACTCATTTTATTCCTCGGCGATTTCGATTTGGTCTCCCAATTGAGTCTGAGTTGAAGTGATGGTGTGTGCTGGCAGCTCAATTACGCTCTTCGCCCTGGAAACATGTATTGAGATACGAAATGGCTTCATGTTCTCAATCAGGTGAACTACTGTTTTTTCGCTGTCTAAGAAAATAACGTCTATGGGAAAACGCATCCACATTGTGTGGATGCTCTGGCATGGCACTAGCCACAAACCTGCCCCGTGGGGAAGATTGCGTTTACCCAGTAAGCCAATCAAGCTGCTAAAAATTGTATCGGCAGTAGACAGAACATCGGCTAGAGTTTTCTTTCGAGTCACATTGATCGCTTGCATTGAACCAAAAAGGATGAGCACCAAAAAAGAAAAGGTTAACGGTCTTTTGAACCGTTAACCGAAAGAACAGGATTGCGTGCCATAAACCCTTGCAGTTATGATTTGCTGGACCTACGTTTGATCACAATTACCAGAAGGATCAGGAAAATAACGAACAAGGCAAGCTTGGCCCACCCGGCTGGTGACATAGAACGCTCCTTTCTGTTCTTAGCTTTTCGAAAGAGAATGTTGGACTGGTTTACTGGCCGCCCATTGCTGGAAACAGCTGCTTGATGATCTTAATGACACCAGGCCCTAAGATAACCACAAACATAGCAGGAAAGATCAAGAAAACGAGAGGGAAAACAAGTTTGACTGAGACTTTGTGTGCTTTTTCCTCGGCACGCTGTCGTCTCTTGGTCCTTAAGGCGTCCGAGTGGACTCTCAAAGATTGAGCAATACTCGTCCCAAATTTGTCGGTTTGGACCAACATAGAAACTAAACCGTTAATATCTTCCACTCCCGTCCGTTCAGCCAGGTTTCTCAATGCCTCTTTTCGGGGCTTACCAGCTCTCAACTCCAAATTAACCAGGTTGAGCTCATCACAAATATCTGGATGAGTAACTCTCAGTTCTTCACTTGTCTTTAGAATGGCTTGATCCAGCCCCAGGCCCGCTTCCACGCAAACTACCAACAGATCTAGAGTATCCGCAAGTGCCAACTGAATTCTTTCTTGTCGAGCGCTTACGCGGGTTGAAAGTATAAAATCCGGGAGAATATATCCAACACCAACACAGGTCACCAAAGCAATGACCAGGTTCTCGCTTGGCATGCTTCGAACTGAACCGGACAGAAATAGAATTAAGAGGGCTACAATTATCAGCGCCATCTTAATTCCAAAGAAAATTGTGACAGCAGATTTATTGCGATAACCTGCCCTCATGATTTTTTGCGCTGTTGCCCCTACTTCTTTGGGAGATTTGGGGATTAGCCTGCTTAGTGGTTCAAATACTTTTTCGACCCCCGTCTCCCGCTGGGACCTTAACACACTCTCGCCGTATGGCTTAAAGGGATTAGATTTCTCCAAATCCGAAAGACGCTCGGCCAACGGATTCCTCTTTCGCATTAAGGCATACTGAATGTAAAAAACCAATGAGGTTGCAAGTATGAAAGTGATTAGAGTAATAGCAATTAGCATCGAGTAATCCTCAGCGCTGGTTAGACCTTAATCTTAACGATCTTCCTGATGATGATATAGCCTAAGATCTGACAAAAGCCCGCCACCGCCAGCATGTAATGTCCAACCTTTTCATTGAACAAGGCACTCATGTACTGCCAGTTCATCATTGAGAGAATTAATCCCATCGCGACGGGAACTGCTGTAAGAATATAACCTGTCAACCGGCCTTGGGCGGAAAAGGTGCGGACCTCACCCATGATTTTAAACCGTTCTCGAATCACATCGGAAAGGTTCGTCAGAATCTCAGCTAGGTTTCCTCCTGTTTCCTTTTGCATCAAGACAGCCGTCACAAAAAATCTCAAATCCAACAAGGGGATTCGATCTACCAAGTTGAATAACGCTTGCTTCAATGGCAGCCCAAAATTTTGCTCGTCATAAGTGGTACGAAACTCCTTACTAATCGGATCAACCATTTCCTCGGCGATCATTTCTATGCCGGTATTGAAAGCATGTCCTGCTTTAACAGCACGAGTGAGGAGGTCGAGGGCTTCAGGAAAAAGCTCCTCGAATTTATCGAATCGCCTCTTTCGCTTGTATAAGACTATTAACAAAGGAATTGAGGAAAGAAAGCCAGCTACCAGGAGACTGACTGGAATGATATTCGTCAACTGCTGAGAAACAATGGCACTAAGAGCAAACAATATGAGCGAGATCAAAATGAAGGTGCTCACTTGAAGCTTAATGTCTGCTTGGTTAATTAGCTTTTTCAGGCGATTGCTATGCGAGAATTGCAAAAGGATCTTATTAATTACCGGGACATCACTTAGAAGTTCTTTTTTGATCAAATCCAATTCGGGCGAAGGAGCTCTTCGGCCTGCCTCGGAAATCGACTCGAGTCGATCTCTGATCTGCCGCCGTTTGTTTCTCTCCGGCATTTCCCAGATGAAGAAATAGACCCCTCCAATGAACAGGATGGCCATAAAGAAAATACCTAAAGAAATCAAAATGGGATCCATGGCTCTTTGAATGAAATTTATCGTTTATAGTCGGTCACATTATCAAACATGCTGGCCGGCAGGTGAATACCTGAGTATTTAAGTCTTTCTGCAAACTTAGGACGAATTCCAGTGGCCCGAAACCGACCTAAGACTTTTCCTTTTTCGCCAATACCAACCCGTTCAAAGACAAAGATATCTTGCATAGTCACAATGTCGCCTTCCATACCTACAAGTTCAGAAATACTCATTATCTTACGGGTACCATCACTTAGGCGAGAAGCCTGAATGACCAAATCAACCGCAGATGCAATTTGCTGGCGCATGGCTTTGTCAGGCAGGTTCAGGTTGGCCATAGAGATCATCGTTTCCAGTCTCGCTAGAGCATCTCGAGGAGAATTGGCGTGTATCGTCGTTAGAGATCCATCATGACCAGTGTTCATTGCCTGAAGCATGTCTAGGGCTTCTTCACCACGAACTTCACCTACGACGATTCGGTCCGGTCGCATACGCAAAGAGTTAATCACCAATTGCCGCTGCCGAATAGCACCTTTGCCTTCGATATTGGGCGGTCGAGTTTCCAACCGAACGATATGCTCCTGGTGAAGCTGCAATTCCGCGGCATCTTCGATTGTGACAATACGTTCATCTTCGGAGAGTAGTTTTCCCGGAGCCAGTTCCACCAGAAATAATTACATTGAGCCGAGCCTTGACGATGCCCTTGAGCAATTCCAACATCGCGGGCGTCAGGGTGTTGTTATTCAGCAAATCATCAGAGGTCAGAGGAGCAGAGCCGAAGCGACGAATGGACATTATGGGCCCATCCAAAGCGAGAGGAGGAATAATAGCATTCACACGCGAGCCGTCCGGCAGTCTCGCATCTACCATCGGGGAGGACTCATCCACCCGTCTTCCCACGGCGGAAACAATCTTGTCAATAATCTGCATCAAATGGGCGTCGTCTTTGAAAACGACGTCAGTATGTTCCAATTTCCCCTTTCGTTCGATATAAACACTCTTACAAGTGTTGACCAAAATATCGGAAATGGTGGGATCCTTGAGAAGCGGCTCCAGCGGCCCCAATCCTAAGACTTCGTCTAACACTTCATTGACTAGCTTTTCCCGCTCAAGAAGGCTTAAGGGAGTTGTTTCTTCAACCAGCAAGCTCTCCACAAGTTTCCGAATCTCATTGGTCAAGACTGGCTTAGTCAGGGTAGAAATGCTTTCGAGATCCAGTTTATCCAGAAGTTTTCGATGGATGTTATGCTTCAGTTCTTGAAAATGATTCACACTTACCGAAGAGGACGCCTTGTTAAAGCGGTCATTCCAGGAGGAACGCTCCGGAGTAGGAATTCCTTCCCTAGTAAATAATCTTGTTTCGCCCATAAATGTTCACTCGTCTTTCTGAAATTAAATGTGAAGAGTTATTTTCCAAATAGTCCCAAGAACCCTTTTTTCTTTTCCTTTTCCACAGGCTTTTGCGGCTGGACCTTTGCTACCTGCTGAACAAATTGGGCAAAAGATCCTGCAATCTCGGTGTGGTTTACCGTGGAGAGAGGAACTCCACTATTGACGGAATTGATTATTGTTGGCCAATCGTTGGGGAAGAACCAGTATACGGGAAAACCGAGTGTTTCTTCAATGTCTTTCGCTCGGATTTCCAAACTCTTCTGATAACGATTAATTAATAGTCTGATCTTTTCCTTCTTATAGCCCATGCGTTCGAAAATAGACAAGCAACGCTGGGCATTTCGCAACGAAGGAAGGTCTGTATTCGATATCAGGAATATGATAGAAGACTGGTCTAGTGCCGCCACAGTATGATCGTCAAAAGAATTCGAGGTATCAACAATAATGTACTCGTAATTACTTTTCAAAAATTGCAGGATTTGCCCAACCTGAGCAGCTCCGACAGTTTCTACTTTTTCCAATGAATCAGGTGCAGCCAGCACATCCAATCCAGAAGCATGTTTCTTGATAAAACCCTTGAGAAGTATACTGTCCATTCGATGGATGTTGTCAGCTACATCAATAATTGTGAAGGCGGGCTTTATTCCCAAAAACAAGGAAACCTCACCTAGCTGCATATCCAAGTCCACCATGATTGCGGACTTCTTCGTTTGCTCTGTCAGGCTTACCGCAAAATTCGTCGAGATCACGGTCGAGCCGGTTCCACCTTTCGCACTAAAGAAAGTGAATAACTTGCCGTACCGCTTCTTTTCTTTGTTGACAACGGCATGAACTTTGCTTACACGTTCAGTGGCAGCAAACAGAGTTTGCGGTTCCACGGGATTGGGCAGAAATTCCTTTGCCCCGGCTCGCATGGAACGCAAAATCGTGTCAGCGTCCGTGCCGTCACCTGACACAAAAATATGACTGTGTTTGGAAATCTCGACGATTTTCTCGATGGTAAGAATTCCCTGTTCCTTGTCAGGAAAGAGATCGACAATAACGATATCCGCCTCCATGGACTTGATCTCGTCAAAGATCCAATTATCGAGGGCCGAATAGAAATTGTTAAGTTCGGCCCGGATTTCAATTTGGTCCGATCCTTCTAATATTTCGCGAATGTGGTCTCGGAATCCTTCGTCGGGACTAATGATAATGGCAGACAGCATTTACTTCGAATCTCCAAAATTAACTAGCACCTAAGCCTTCCAGTGGAAGGGTAGTTGAAAAACTTGGAAGAGTGATTCCTGCTCCAAACAGAGGAACCAGGAAACTGAACTGGTAGCCGGCAATACTGATTTGGATGACATCGGCCAGACTTTTGTTGGCAGAAACCGAGCCATCGTTCATCAGGTACTGTACTGACACGTTGCTTTCGCTCAGACCTGGAACAACCGGCTGACTAGAGGTAGTTCCGTTCGGGTCGTAGTACACGACAAATTTTATGATTTGAGCATCATCACCGGTGGGCGCTTCCACGACAGCGTATCTCGCCCCCGCTCTTGTCGCCTGAACGATGGTGTTCCAGGTCCAGAGAGCCCGGGAAAACTCAATAATCCCGAAAAGAAGCAAGAGAAAAAGCATGGCAACGAAGGCAAATTCTACCAAGGTTTGACCTTCTGCTCGCCCTGGAGTGGACCAACGACATTTTGATAAAGGTTTAGTAGGTAGCATTGGGCCCCACATAGCGCATTCTAAACTGCGGACTGAAATTTACATTTAGATTGATGAGTCCAGGCACAAGCGAGTTAAACGGATATCCATTTATTCTGATGGTGACCCACCCTGGCGGATTCAACTCCGAATAGGGAGTTGTTCCACCGTCGGGGATCACCTGTATCTTTGCTATGGTCAACCCGGGCAGCACTGGCATACCGGACCCGCGAGTATTTCCATAAACGACCATGTTCTTCGCATTATCCATCTCTGTGGTGCTATAGATGTGACTGATCATATATCGACCACCGTCGCGAATAGCCTTGCTGAGCGTATTGTACTGGTAGAATGCACGTCCAAATTCAGTCACGCCAAAAGCAAGCAGAGCCAACAAAGGCAGAACCGCCGCAAATTCCAAGAGACTTTGTCCCCTTTCGGCCGCAAGGAATTTGATCCTTTTTCTCCATGAACTATATCTCTTCGTGGGTGCTAACTCCCCTACGGAACACGTTCCAAATACTGTCATAATACAAACCCTCGCTTAACGGTAGAGTACGAGCTTTCTGTCGCTCGGAAGTCCGGATCTGCCCGCTGGCGATCTGGTAGGATCCACTTTACCGCTGGTATTGCAGAACCCTACGAATTCCCCGGTCACATCCACATTACCGTTGGGAACACGATTGTTTATAAAGAAGCAGACAATGTCAAAGATATAAACTGGGCAGTCCCTCCCATTCTGAATCGCCTGCAAGCTGACGGGATCAGAAGAAACGAGGGGCACACGAAGAATCCTTCTGCCATTGCCATGCAATGATTGCCCGTAGGAGCTGTATCCTGCAAGGTATTCGGAGTAAGTAATCCCTTGACGAGTGTCGGTGTCGGAGTCAAAACGATCATTGAGCCCTTGCCTAACAGGCCCAGCATTAACCCCTGGCTTAGAACAGATGGCATCCCCGACTCCAATGCATCCCGTTGAGCCTCCATAAAGCAGATCACGAACCAGCGATGCACCGCTATTCCCACCTGTTATCGGGCTGAAATCCAACACAAGGTAATTTCCTGATCCTGTGGGAGGAGGGTTATTCCCACCCCCAAAACGGAGGGTGTACTGTTGTCCTGTAACGTAGTTTGTAACCAGCCCTCCAGGCCCCACTAGAGGTTCAGGCGTCAATGGGGATAAGCCATCGCAAGCGTAGTTCAACGGCGGGCTTTGTCCAGCCACAGCAACTGCATCGACATTTTGGGTACTGGCAATTCCGGGTAATACCTTGATCAACGCCAAGTCCATGTTCTTCTGTGTGATAACCTTCACAAATCTTATGCTCGCTGGACTTGCTGCAGCAGTAGCCTGAGATACATACCCACTGTCGCGGACAGCGCTGAAAGTGACTTCATCGGCAGTCACAGTTACGGGTTGACTATTGAAATTGTAATTGTTACTAGCGGCCACGGCGGACGACACTGCTGCATCAATCCCGCTGGCTGCACCATTCAACTCAGCAGCTCCAGCCATGGCTGCAGCGTCCACGGCATTTTGGAGTTCGCTTTTAACATTATAGAGCCTTCCTAAATCGAAAGCTAGCCCCGCCATGCCAAGAAATACTAACAGCCCTGCCGCTACTATGAAAATAACAACACCTTTTTCGTTTCTTGATGGCTGATTGTTTGACCTAGTAACCATTGGAAATGCGCCTTTTGGGAAATTTTACTTCACCTGCCTTGCCAAATGCTTCAACTACCAATATCGATTTCTGGTGGGAAAAGTTTAATCGCGATGCTTGGTGGCTAGGGCTTACTTGAGCTAGTAGACCCAGCCTCGGAGGAACCAGCTCTTCCATCGACACGACCTACTTTCCCGTCAAACTTTTGTGGATCCAAAAACGGCTTAGGAGCCTCAGGTAGAGGAGGTAACTGATCGGGATTTAGCGGTTTCACAAATTTTGGAGTCACTAAAACCAGTAATTCCGTCTTTGACTTTTGGAGCTGTCGGCTTCTGAAAAGGTAACCCAGGATTGGAATATCTCCCAGACCGGGAATCTTGTTATAAACTTCAGACAGACGGTTATCAATGAGTCCTGCAATGGCAAAACTCTGTCCGTCCGCCAGTTCTATCTCAGTTTCGGCTTTTCGAGTGCTTAAGGCTGGAATAAAGAAACCACCAATCGTCACTGCGTTAGTGAAGTCTAAAGCACTCACTTCTGGTGCAACTTTCAATCGTATTTTGCCGCTCGGAGTGATATTGGGGGTAAAATTGAGTCGAACACCAAACTGCTTGAACTGAATTGTCACAGAATTGAGATTTTGTGAACTTTGAACAACGGGAATTGGGAATTCACCACCTGCCAGAAAACTGGCCTCTTTCCCATTCGATGCCAGCAAATTGGGCTCAGCTAGTATTTGAAGCAGGTTTTTTTGTTGCAAAGCTTTGATGGTAGCACCCAGATTGAGGTCGAAGCGAAAAGCAAAAATATTCAAGACATCCTGGAGGGTCTGGGTAGATGTAAATCCAGGCCCTCGGGCAGGCTGGACTGTATTGAGGTTCACATCCCTCAGACCACTTCCAAACTGTTGAGTGGAAATTGAACCGAGAGTATTCCCAGCCCCGGTATTGAATAGGTTGATACCTAACTGTTGCGTGGCTGAACGATCCACATCGGCAAACTTAACTTGAAGCAAAATCTGCTCTGCATCCGGAGGGGGCGGTAATTGCAATAGGTTAATTACTTTTTGAGAAAAAGAGCCGGCAATTTCGACGGCCTTTTCTACAACATGGGGATCACTCGCAGTTCCCGAGAGCACCACGGCTCCCTTGGCAGAAGAAATATTAATATTCTCGGTTGGAAACTGCTCCTCAATCTGTCGCTGCAATAATGAAATATCAACTTCCACTACCAAATCATAACTGGTACTTTTTCCTGTCCGGTCCCAAAGAATAAGGCTGACAATTCCTGGTGCCTTGCCATGAATCATAACCTGCTGAGGAGAGATCACAACCTGATCTGCTATGGCTGCATCGGTTATGGAGACCCTTTCGATGGGCTCAGCCGTATTCACGATAATAGACTTTGAAACGATGGCCGTGAGTTGAGGGACATCGGAAACGTGCTGTCGTATTGGGGCTTGGGCTATCAAATCCTGATTCACGTAGCCCATGATGAATGTTCCCGTTATTAGGAGTAGTATCATTGTGCAGTGAAAGGGCTTCTCGAAAATAGCGACAACGTGCTCCATGAAAGTTTTTCCTCCTGAGATTTGCGGAACCAAGTCTGGCAGCTTGCGTCTCCCAAGAAACTGGATGCTGTCCTAATCTAGCTCCTTCAAGAATTCGTCAATATGTGTCAATTGATATTAGAGACAAGCGCTGAACTGTATGACGTAAAAAACCGAAAAACTCCTTTACAGATATCTTTGTGCTGTGTTCTGTCGAAATCAAAACTTCACGGTGGCTCGCTGATCGCCCTTAATAACTTCGATATTCGTTGCTGGAGCAACAGGTGGAGGTGGCGTCGGAATCACCTGTGGAACGCGCCTGGGCGCCTTAACAACTGCGGGAGGAGGAGCAGAGCCACGAATCAATTGACTCATCTGAATTCCGCGAGTCTTCGCCTCCTCCATATCGAGAGGATTCCTCAATGCCAATTGGAACTGACCCTGAGAACTGGCGCTGGTGAGCTTTTCCACTTCTTCGGGAGTCACAAACAGGGTCACGGCCGTAACCGTCACTGGTTTGCCCTCTGCATCCTTTTGGATAGCCGGACCTGCGCTGGCCACATAGACGTTTTGCAGCACTATCTTCGTAATAGCCTCCTGTGCACCAACTGGAGTTGCGGTTAGAACAACGTCCACTCGAGTTCCTGGCAAGACATATCCCACGACACCGATGATTTCATTGGCTCGAATAGACATAGCCCTTTGGCCCTGGGGGATGGCTGGAGGCAAACCGGCTCCGGTTAAGTTTTGATTCGAGAAGGGGCTCATTGTCCACGACAGGCTGAATTAATCCTCTGCCAACCAAATCTTCCTTGCGCTCAAAGTAACCGGCTGGGAGGTTGGTCGCCGGCCAAGGAACAAATTTGAGACTCTCATCTTTGAGCAGAGTGCCCAGCGGTAATTTCCCCGAGGCCACGACAATGCTCTTTTCTGGGGTTCTTTCAACCCTCACCGGTCGTGTCTGAAGATAGGTATAGACGGCATAACTTAATAGTCCCCCTACCGATACTGCAACAATCAGAACTATAAGGATCCTTGCCCTGTTCATGAATCACTCCTTTTCAAAAGGTTATTCATTGCTGTATAGAGAGTGGTTTAGAACCCGAAGTCTGGAATCCGCTTGAGCCATACTGCCAGGATAACTCCCGCTGCAATTGCTACACCATAAGGCAACTTGATTGAAGTCTCGTTTCTGATCGTCAGATTTGCGTCTTTGTTGTGAGTGCGCAGAATCCAATCCAGGAGCAAGATCTTCAAATTGCGAAAAGTTTGAGAAAATGCTTTCTTGTAAAGTATCAATATTAACGCCAAGACACCGCCGACAAGTGCCATCCAGATAAAGGAATAGAAAACCAGTTTCGGGCCAAGAAAGGCTCCTGCAACGCAAAGTAGTTTCACGTCGCCCGCTCCCATGCCACCCACTCTATACACAAAAAACAAAAGCAAAAAGCCAATTATGAGCCCAGTAATGCTTGAGGAGAGACCCTTAGCTCCATATAGGTGAAAGTTTAGAATCACACCCAGTAGAGCGGACGGAACAGTAAGCCAGTTGGGGATCTTCTGTGTGAGAACATCAATGACGGCCGCAACCACCACACACGTAATTGCTGCGCCGCAAAGATAATGATTCATCGAATCCAATCAGCATGAGTATTTCAGGTACCGTATGTTTCCTTGCATACAATTGAGTTCAAAACTTGTATCGACAGAGTATAGCAAATAGATTACGATTTCGTAATCCTGAAACAAAAAAAAGTCCAGTGGGGAACGCCCACTGGACTTTTTTGGAAAAACGGAAAATTTAGGAGCCTGAGGTCAGGGTGCTAGCAGATTGACTGAAAACCTTGTTTACGGCACTTCCTAGTATCGGCAGGGTAACGATTGCTGCCAATGCGAGGAATACAAGCAAGAGAGCATATTCGACCAGGTCCTGTCCGTCTTCCTCCTTCATAAACCTTTTTGTTAATTCTAACATAGTGTTGATTCTCCTTTTTAAAGTTTACTTGTCTTGGATCGTCACTGCCTGGGAAAAATTTAGTACAAAATAGATGGTCTTTTTTTCATCCACCCCTCCAACCAATGACCACTTTGCCGTTTGGAGGCGCGGTTATTCTAACCGCTGGTGCCATTCTTGCTAGAGCAACTCCGTATCCAAATGGCTTACTTCTGTTCCTTATCACTTCCCTCAATTGCCTTCAACCCCGAATTAAATAAAGAAATGGCGAAAGTATAAAAGTTATAAATGCTCTCTTGGAAAACCAAAAGGAAATTCTCTTCTTTGCTCAATTCTGTCTTCGCCAATCCAATATCCGTATATTTTTTGGTCTTTGTTGACTTTTGTCAATCAGGTTCTTAACTAATCTACCAACCAATATCTAACCGTCACCACGCAAGAGTCCATATGACGCTGACATTATCAAAGGCACTATGGAAAGAGTCAATTACCCAACGGGAGGATGTTCGCTCCGTTTACGGAAGGACTCTTACTGCGGCCACTCATACCAAAGTACTAGTCCCGGCGCCCCTACAACCTGGCGACTCTACAAATAGATGAGATAGTAATAAGTGAAAGTCGTCCACATTCAAAGCATCCAAGCCTGAGAAAATCCTACCGGCCAATCCTTCCCAGTCAATCTTCACTGTTCACTTTCCCTTATGACCCTTCTACCAATCCGTTGCGCATAGCATAAAGGGCGAGTTCTAGCCGGTCATTGATCTCCAATTTTTGAAAGATATTACTCAGATGTGTCTTGACTGTCTGCTCGCTGATAAAAAGTTTGCTGGCTATTTCTTTATTACGACAACCGGAGGCTATCAGCGCAACAACTTCTTTTTCACGATGAGAGAGTTCCCTCTTGTCCCTTTCCGAGTCCCTCTCACCACGGTATTTCCTGGAAAGGCTCTCCACCACTTGAGTCATGGTCGAAGTGTCCGCCCAAAGTTCTCCTTCGAAAACTTTTCGAATGCCTTTTATTAGAAATTCGCTGGCGGCATGCTTTAAGATAATCCCTCGTGCCCCATCCTTGATGACTTTCACGCTCTCCGACTGACTGATCTGTGCAGTAAGAACAATTACTTTCAACAAAGGATATTGTTCGACAATTTGAGGCAATACTTGGAGCCCATTGATTCTTTCCATCTTAATGTCAAGAAGTAAGATGTCCGGCTTGCATTGAGTCAACAAGGCAACGACCTCCTCACCGTCTACGGCTTCCCCCACCATTTCAATATCCGGCTCTAAGGTTAGGATTCTCTTGATGCCCTCGCGAAACAGCGTATGATCATCAACGATGGCAACTTTGATAGTCGACACTTACAAGCCTCACTTTCTGCTAGGCGTCTTGTTCAACCGCGATGGGTATACGAATGTGTAGTGAACTCCCCTTTCCAGGTGAAGAGTCAACTTCCAGGGTTCCACTCAAGGCTCGGGTTCGTTCGTAAATGGACCAAGGTTGCCCTGAAATCGGCTTGCCGCTCAGTCCTACCTTCCGAGGAAAGCCACACCCGTCGTCGGATATCATTAAGTTGGCAGTTGTGTCATCTCGATTCAATTTGATCAGAACCTGACGCGCCGCCGCATGTTTCTTTATGTTCGTCAACCCTTCATGAATGATTTGATATATTTCACTGCTCACTTGCCGGGGAAGATCCAGTTCTTCCGGTTCAATGCACAGGCTCACCTCTAGACCATTCTGTCTTTCGAACTCCTGCACATATCCCTTGAGAGCCTCGGCCAACTTGTGACTCGCCACACATGGAGTCCTGAGTCGTTTCATATAATTTCTAAGTTCACTGTGTTCGGACCGAACTATCCTTTGTAACTCTCTCAGTTCATTTCTAAGTTCTTGAGAAGATTCGCAGGACAGTTTACGACAAACCTCAATCCTGAGGTCCAAGCTGGCTAAGGATTGAACCAGTCCGTCATGCAAATCTCTGGCAATCCTATTTTTCTCCTCTAAGACAGAGAGAGTCTGCATGCGCTTGAGCAAGCGATAGTTTTCGATCAGAGGCCCCACTTGCGAAACGATAAGCCTTAGATATTGCAAGTCTGAATGGGTGAAGCGTTCTCGAACCCTGTTCACTAGATAGACCCGGCCTCTAAATTGTTCGTTGAAGAAAACCGGTACGGAAAGGACGGAGTCCATCTCAAAGAAAGAGATCAACCGCCTATTGGGTTGAAAACCTTGTGTTACTATTCTCTGGGTATCAAAGTCATAAACCAAAATATCCTTCAGACCAAGCATCCTGGCGAGCTTTCTCCGAGGGTTCATCAAATAGCCCCAATTATGGCGAGGTGTGACTAGTAATTCAATTTCATCAGAGTACAGCTCAACTATTCGATAGGAATTGAACGTTCTTTCTCGGTATGCTTTTCTTAGTAGAAAGAATCTATCCGCTTCATTAAACACCAGAAAGCATTGCTCGACCTGGAAAAGACTTCTGACCTTTTCCATTAGTTCCTCGAGCATTTGGGAAAAACGGTCCTTGATTCTTATAGAACTCGACAATTCAGCCAGGGTAAATAATTGTCTCTGAGCTTTTTTCTGATGTTCACCGAGATATCCAATCAAGCAAGCCAAAACATAAAGATAGGTGGGACGAATCAAGAACCCATAAGAGCTAAAGTCCCGGGGTGCGGTGGCAGTGGCAAAATGCACGATCACATACATTCCCACATTGGCAGTATTTACAAAAAAAGTCTCCTTAAAGCCCCAACGAAAGCTGGCCGTGATTAAAGAAAAAACATAGAAGAGGAAGAATGGACTATTTTCTCCCTGTGTATGGAGAAGAATCACTGGAAACCATAGTGCATCAATTGCTTGAGTACAAAATCCCACGCGCTTCGCCTTCATGAGATTTCGATCCACAATCCAAATCACTGCAATTGAATAAAGAAAGTACAAGGCGACCACACTGTAGGATACATTAGATTGCTGCAGAGATTGACCGCGGTCCGAGAGAAAGAGCTCAATGGCTGCAATGGAGAGAATTAGTCTGGCCCCGGCAATGATGCGCTCTGTGCGATAGGATCTCTCTTCCATAATTTTCAAGTGAAGTCGCTAATCTCTTTTCTTGACGAAGATGATCGCAAAATGGTCATCATAGACTACTTCCCAACCCGGGAGTTCCTTAAGGGCGGAAGCCAATCCGTAATTGACAGGAAGCAATACCCATTTGACCTTATACTTGTCCAGAACACTTTTCCAAGAATACTCCAGGTTGGTCAAACTTCCATATTCCCTAATGAATTCCGGGCCGTACATATCGCTCCGTCCATCAAAGAAAACTTTGAGTCGTGGGTAAAATCGATAGATCATGTACCCACCCCAAGAGTCTGTGGTTGCAAAGTTCTTCTCGAAGGACTGCCCTTCGATGAAATCCGCTGCCTTAACAGGAAATTGTTTACTGTCAAAACTGGCATTGAGAACCTTATGGCCAAACACATATCCTTGATTTAAAGCGATGCCTATCATGACCGCACTGGCGACGGTCGGATACAAATAGCCTTTGAATTGCTTTTCGAAGCGGAGAATGTTGCCCGAATAGCGATTGAACCCGCCAACAGTCTTTTCAACCCAAGAACTATATCCCGGGACTGTCGCGACCGTTTTAAGGTAATCTGTTAGATGACCTACGAGGACCGGCACAATCATCAGCGTATATAGAGGAACATGGCGTACTGAAAACAAAGCCATATGCGTCCAGAAAAGAATGAGTCCCACTTCAATAAAATTAAGACGTTTATAAGAAATACCCAAAATGACGATGCCTGATAAGAGAATAAGCTCAAAAAAAATAACCACCGGCGTATGGAAATTTGGCGAGGCAAATTCGTTAATCCTATCAATCAGGTACTGCGAGTGCAAGTAAGAGTCAAAAATGTGTTTATGCACCCTATACCCGTAGGGATTAATTAGTGTTACAGCCAGACAGAGGAAGGCCATCTTAGTAAAGTGCCAAGCCAGACTCTTGCTAATACCCCTTACTTCCTGGTTGTTGGAGGTAATACTCGTCAGATAATTGCCAAAAGCAAAAATAAACAAAAGGAGGATTCCCACGACGAAACCGCCGTGGAGATTGGTCCAAACTAAAATAATGGCTGGCAAAATCCACGATACTTTTCGTGGGATCGGTGACCTCGCCATCACTCGACCCTGAACATGCTCCAAGAGGAAATACCATATCAAAACGAGCAACATGGTAAACAAGTGGGGCCGTGCTAACCAGTGAACAGCCGCGGCAAAGCCCGCCAGGCGAGAAAAAATGAGACATATGAGAACGTCCCCCCCTCGTCTAACCGTCCACCAGAACAAGAGCGTAAACGTCAAGGCGAAGGTTAGATTTGCCCAAAGTGCGATCCCATTGAGTCCAGCATACTTGTGAATGGTAGCCAAAGTGACATCGGCCAGCCATTCCCAGGCAAACCATGGCTTGCCGTAATTGGTATAGGAAAAATAATCCGTGTGCGGCCAGCTTGCGGTTTGGAGGATGTGCTCGCCATTACGGATATGCCATCCTGTATCACTGTCATAAAGCACTCCAGACTCATTCACCAACGAAGGTCCAAACAAATATCCCAAGAACAGAATGTCCTTTATGGATGGAAAGAGCCACCGGGTGAGGTTTGATTTGTTATTTGAAGTCACGGCGTTTATGGATATTAAACTGAATCTGAGGAAAGAACCTTGGGAGATCGCGGACGTCTCCTCGAAAAAGCGTGAGACCCGATGGGGTCATCAGAAGGTTCTCATCAGAGAATTTATCTATACGAAGCCTGTGGATCCAGCTGGGATCCTTGAGAAGTTCATCGGCATTGAGGACAAAAAAGTTAGTTGTAGCAGGAATCTCAATTCTATCGATTAATCGGGTTTCTTGTCGAAACCCTGCAAAGAGGAGAGTCCTTCCGGCCAGGGTGTAGAGTTTAGGCTGATAGGTGTGATATTCAGGCAAATGGAACATATAGTCGCGAAACCCCAAGAACATGAAATCATAATTCATCAAGATGGTCGTTTCCGGGGAAAACTGTTCTTTCACGGTTGTCACTACTTCCTTCAGCTTCGATTCATATTGAGCAACCGCAAGTCGAGATACCGATGTGTTCATTTTGAGAAAAGTGAAAAGATTGCACCCGACTAAGACTAGTGGAACAATCTGGCTTGGTATTGAAAGCGGAAGCCAGCGTGATGATCTAAGGGTCGATTTCGTCTCTCCACGTCTCAGTACCACGGCATCTTTGCCTCTAAACTGTCCTTGCTTCGATTTGAATAATCCCAAAATTTGTTCACAGGTCAGTTGAGCGCCGGCCGGCATCAAAATCAACAATGCCGGCAGGTAAATCAAGCTGTGCCCGGTCTGTATGGGATGGGAATAAATTAAGATAAAGAAACTCACAGGTGGAATAAGCCAAGCTGCGAAGAGCTGGAATCTGTGGTCTCGCCATAGCGAGTCGAGGTGGGCCTTTTCGAGATAAAAAATCCCTCCAAGAAACAGCAATAACATTCCTGGACCAGTGCCTAACAGGATGAAGTAACCCACACAGACCAGATTAAAGGGTAACCATCCGAGCGTGAAGCCATGCCAGTTGGAATTCAACCAATGATCACGCACCGCTATTTGGTAGGCTTTCAAACCACCGGACAGATGGGCCATCGGAACATACCAGGCACAAACGGTCACCATTAGAATAGCTACCGCAAGGGCCATTCTCTTGAGCCCCGCTTTTCTGACGGAAACGATCCAAAGAGGAAGCAGAAAGAGAATTGTATTCTGCCTTACACCACCCGCAAGGCCAAGTACCACGGCGGAGAAATTCATGAATCGGTAATTACCCTCGAGATTTCTCCAACAACATAGCGCCAAAAGGCAGACAAAAAAACAGTCTGCCAGATTGGACAACGCAACTTCCCCGTGGAACCAGAAGATGGGGCTGGTGGCCAACAGAAGCGCAGAAGAAAGGCCCGACCTGGCCCCGAAGATTTCCTTTCCCAATAGGAAAACCAGCCAAACCGCCAGACCACTGAATAGAATATTCAAAGCAATGAAGCTTAAATTCGGATCTTGGATCAACTTGTTAACAACCCTGCCCATCATGACAAATAAGAAATATCCCGGAGGCTGTGGCTGGTGGAGTCGCACGTCATAATGTCTTAGTCCTAGAACAAACTGGATCGAATCTAACCCATAGGGTACGTGTGCCCGAAAAGGAATTCGGGAGAGGCATGTCGCCACTAATAATGCGACGACAGGCCAGTGATTCTTTGTCATCGGCAAAGAAATTCCTTCAGCGTAAAGCTTAGAATCCCCAACGCAGTAAATCCTGATAACCCGAGTGCGGCCTTTCTCCACCAGGTTTTTTCAAAACGCGCGCGTAGTTCATGCCGGCCCTGGGGAACGTTCACCACAATCCCTCCAGTGGCAGGATCCGTTGAAATCTGCGCCCTCTGCTCATCAATAGTTACGATCCAGCCTGGATATTCGTAGAGTCGCAATCTCAACTGGGTGGGCATCTCGGCCTCGACATGAACATTACGCTCATGGGAAGCCCAGCGTTCTATCTTGATGTGGGCCTTACCTTCCATTATGGCAAACTCCGGATCTTTTGCGGGGATGACTCTCTGCTGCCAATTAGGCATCGAACGAGGGTTATATTCTGGCGCGTTGTAAACATCTGCCTCCGCAGCACGCATATGTTCTTCATTTAGGAAACATCCACCCCGGATAATCAATACTGAACTTAACGCAGCCAAGAAAGTGCAGCTGAGATGCCCCATCTTTAACCATTTTCCTGCCCGACCGAGGTCATGTTTATAAGATTCAAATCCAACACCAATGATAAGTGCTCCCAGCAAGGTACAGATTGAAAGCCATCGGGTGGAAAACTGAATTTGCGGAAGTCCAGGAATTAGCCGCCAGATAAACGTTGAAGGACGCGACATCAGAAAAAGACAGAAAAGACTGAGCAGTATGGAAACAGAGAGTTCTTTACGCAAGAGCTGATATAGGATCTTGTTGCGAAAAACGATTGCCAGGCTCATCAGGGTCCATGCGACCTGCAGAATCGTAATTGCTTGCAGGATCCCGAGAGTTTTAGCTTGAAAGGGGTTTGCCCAAGTCAGGTCAGCATTGGGAAAGAAGAGAAACGTATTACGAAAGTCGAACTCCGGCAACATCGTGCTGTATTCGAGGTGAATAAATTTCCGTTCATAGAGAGCGGGGCAAAGGAAGAAGGCAGTGAGGGCCAGAGTGATTATGATTCCAACAAGCAGCCGTTTCGAATTCTCAAGCATTCTTTCCCAGTCCGAATAGAACAAGAGGTAACCCACTATAACCAAACTAAACATGTAGGCAGAGACTAGATGAATAAGAGAGAGAAAAACCCGTCAAATGAAGAATTTTTCTTTCCTCAGAGGCCAAGAGATTACGCAAAAAAATCAAGATCAGTGGAAACCATATCCAAGCCCAAGGTTCCGCATAAAGACTCCAATAGCTGATATCAAGGACATGGAAAGGAATGACAAGATAGACGAGGGAAACTAACAGCGCAAGCTTTCGACTGGTCAAGGCTCCGGCGTAAGTGAACATCGCCAGACCGGACAAGAAGAGACCAAGAAAGCGAACCAACTTCATTGATAACACCACTGATTTCGTTCCCCAGTAAAGGGACGCGGTGACGTAGTAAACTAAGGGGGAATAGAAGGTAAAGATCGGGCTTCCGTATCCCCCGTTGGAATGTGGGAGCCACCGTGGCAACCACGTGCCCTCGCCCAATATCTGGGCAAATTGCCGGACCCAGCTCATTTGCAGGATGGAATCGTCGACCACACAGGAAGGAAAATAGGGGCTGGTAAATTGTCTGGCCAGAATAAGAACAGAGGCAAGCAACAAGCATCCCCACTCACCGTAGGGAAAACGGAATCTCTTACATTGACGTGGCCGGATCGACCGCCTCACTTTCTTGTAAGACAGATTCATGACAAGACGTATCTAGGTACTCGCAAACCACAACGTCACCAAGCTCAGTAAGGCCGGAATAACCAGAAACGCTCAGGAAGTGCTCAGGATTTCCAGTCCGGACAGACGGCATATTCCTCAACATAAACGCTGCCTCTAGGAATTCCGCCCGCATCTGTTGCCCTTCAAATATTCCCGGTTATCCGGCTGCGCAATGGATTCAGCTTGCGCCATTCGGACTTATGCAGCACACACATGGATATCAGGTAGATCCCTACAGCCAGGAGGTTTAGAAACGCCACGCCGTAAATCATGCAAAGGTTTTCCAATATCCCGCCAACCAAGGCACCCAGCAGATTGGCGCCGAAAGCTGAAGGGATATCCTTCACTTTCTTGAAAGCAGAAGCAAACAGAATCCCGGCAAAGAAAACAGGTATTGCACTCACAAAACCACCTAGAATCGCTTTGGAATGAAAGCCGAGGCCCGCTAAGGCGCCCGGCTTGAAAAAATAACCAAATATCAAACTACAGGCCAGACCGAGATATGCCCAACTCAGTGCCTGTGGAGCTAGCTTAAGGACAAATATATTAGCCAGAAGGATCATTAGCAAAATTGCCGAGATAACCACCGAGTTGACTAGCCAGGTAGAGCCAAAGAGCAAAGATAAGTCACTAATGCTCTTCACCTCGATCAGCATGAAACCTGTGCCCAGCAAAAACAGATAAGTTAATAGGGGCCAGTCTTGTAACCGTGCTTCTAATTCCAGTAGCCGTGCTTCCGATTGCCACTGCGATGAAAGAATTCCTTTAGTAAAAATGGCACTGAAGACAAAAAGAATGGACAAGGTAAACCAATAAGCAAAGGGGATGGATTTATTTTTTAAGTAAAGGAACGGCCAATCGTCCGTAGGAAACGGCGTCGCGGTTTTGGGAATACGATCATTGATAACCATAGCCTCCAGG
Organism: Acidobacteriota bacterium; assembly: GCA_003224715.1. GTDB lineage: Bacteria > Acidobacteriota > Terriglobia > Versatilivoradales > Versatilivoraceae > QHZQ01. Next base: position 23,243 of record QHZP01000100.1, read on the forward strand.
TCAGCTTGACCCCGGATATGATCTCGGTTGGCTGTCGGTCCCACCAGGTACGAAATTCCGGCATCGTACGGTGTTTGGAGACAGAGTGGTTCCTGCTCAAACACCTCTTGCAGCATCCGATAGAATCTTTCTTGGATCCAGGTTTCTGTAAGCGCAAAGCTCAGAGAAACTGTTCCACCGGGTTTGAGATGGCGTCGTGCTTCCCTTAGGCTTTCGAGAGTGTAGATGTAATTATCCAGTCGAATACTTGACATACCCGAAAGCAACGTCTGCGAATCCAATAGGCCAAATACGATCAAATCGTATCTCTCCCGGCTATACTTAAAGAAAGCCCGAGCATCGTTATTGATCACGCGAGCTCTGGCGGAACTGTAAGGCTTTTCCGGATGGAGTTGAAGGCCCAGGCGAAGGATAAGTGGATCAATCTCGACCGCATCCACATGCTGTACGCCATGACGAAGGGCGCTCGCCACATCGTTTCCAGAACCAGCCCCCACAATTAGGACTTGCCCGGGTTCGACAAAGCGATACACAAGATTGTAGTAAGGCCGGGCCTTACCTGCGGATGGGGTTTCCAACGACCCATCCGAGAGATTGAGCATGCGTTGATGATAGTCATGATTGACATTGAGATTGTAACCTACAACAGCAGATTCCGGATTATCCTCCTGAACGTGTATTGGAGCCACGTCAATTCGATAATAAGGCGACCAGAGTGCTTTTTGCGGAACTGCATAGATGACTGTAATCGTTATCGCAAATAGGATCCCAGCCCACTTCCTTTTTTCCAGAAAGATCAGAAACAAGGCGAATCCAAGAATAAACCAAACCGGGGGGCCCCAGCCTTCCAGAGAAATCAGTGAGAACGTTAGAACGCCTAGCAGACTGCCTAGAACGTTGATGGTATAGCCTGGGAGGGGCGGAAGCTGTTCAAACAACTGTCCTAATTTTTGGCCGAGGGCAAGAAAGACACACACGCACAGTCCGAAAATTGTGAAGACTACTCCAAGAAACTTACCTAATGCCCAAAGTTTGTTGGAGAGCGTCGAATAATGAAATCCACCGCTGACATCTCCCACAATCAAGTAATCTCCGATGGGAAAGGGCAGAAACGTAATGCCAAGCGGTCCCGAAAGAGCAATCACTAAACAGAGAAGGCCGATTAAGAAGGGAAAGTACTCAAAGAAATTCCGTTGCATTTTTGCACAAGCACAGCCTAACCCCATACCAAGAAAACTCGCGATTAAAGGGAGATTCTTGAGATAAGCAAAGATGCGTATTTCAGAGGACAACCAGCGGATGACGATTAGCTCCAAATACAAACAAAGGAAGCTAATCACGAATAGGTTAAATGGAAGTGCAAATTTATTGCCCCCACGAGGATCTTTGCTTTTCATCAATTATCCTATATATCTGGTATTTGTTGTCCGTGCTTCTGAAGACCTGTTCGAATGTTAGTCCTTCCCTGCCTTCGATGACACGTCGCAGTTCTCGGCCCATCGCCTGCACGACATCAGGAGTAAAGACGCCAAAATCAAGTTCACCAGTGACCAGATACTTGATTTCGTGTTTTTGAATGGGGGTGTCTAGAAATTTGGGGTGGGAGAGTCTTCCCCGAGGATCAAAGCTCATAGGAGCAACTTTTCTCTGCGTGTGGAGGTAATAAACCGGATCTAAGTAAGCCATTAAATGGTCGGACGGCCGCGTTTCCTTCTCCAGCCAATCAAAACTCTCTAGCATATCCCGATTCCTACTTTCAAATTGTTGCACTGCCTGCCTGACGTTACTAATAAGCTGATAGGTGTGAAGGCCAAATATAACTAAGCAAGCTCCACCCAGAGCCACCGGAAGCAAAGCCAGCCCAAGAGATCTCGCTTTCCTAAAGGCTAAATTAGGTCTGTCTTGGTTTCGTAAACGTTCGGTGATATGAAAAACTTCAACGAAGATAAAGAAATCCAAAAAAGGAAGGAGAGGCAAAAGCAAGCGCTCATGAGCCGGATAGGGCCAAAACCCAAGAACGGAGAGATAAGTCAGCACATAGAAGAGCACGACCCGACTTGTTTTTGATCGAAAAGAGCGCAGAATCCCAATCAACAACAGTGCAAGGACGGGAAGTCCAGTCCATGCCGTCAAAATCGTGATTAAGTGGAGATCCGTTTGAAATGGATAGACCAGTAATTTGGGGATCCCGATGAAAAGGTACAGGGCATTCTTTACAAGAAAAGCGCTCAGACCGCCCGCCTCGGCCAGTTGCCTGAAGTCAGATAAGTAATTAGTGTAAAAGGTATACTCTGGGAAGCGGCTCGCTTCATTGTGCGTACGAGTCCAGTAGAGCCAAGGGGAAAGAAATATCAATGTCAGTGCCAGCAACCAGAAAATGCGTCGCCATTTTCTTCTTATCAGGTAATCACAGGTCACAGCGGCGATCAGAGCGATCCCAATAGTACGAACGTAAAACGAAAAGGCCAGGCAAACGGAAAAGAGGACTAGAAATAGAATACTCTCCGCTCTGTGATCCAATTCAACGACAACCCAAAGTGCTAGACAGGAAAAGAAGAGATAGGCTGATTCCGACAGAATGGCGGTGGAGCTGGCAATGAGAGCGGGATGCACGGCACAAAGTCCAATGATCAAGACGGCCCGCTTTTTGTTTCCTTCCAGCAATCTTGGCATGAGGAGGGCTAACACCCCTAAGAAAGCGGCCGCGAAAACGATGCTGACCCAGCGCAGCAGGCTCACGTTAGCTGGAAAATCTGGAGAGACTCGCCAAATCCAAGAAAGCAGCCACGGATATAGAACCGGATACTTTGTGTGATCAGGATCGCCGGGTAACGAAATTAGTTTATACTCGCCGGTAGTTGCCAGTGACTTGGCAAGCGTTACATAGACAGCTTCATCGGAGATTGGTTCTAGCCCTGAGGGATTTAGCAAAAAGAAACAAACAATCGCATGAAGAAGAATGAAGGCACCAATGAAAACGGGATAATTTGATTTGGTTTCGACTGCGATTCCCTTCCCAAGAACCAACGGATTTTCCACGGATATTGGATTCATGCCGGTAATCAACGATCCATCAAAATGTTCACTGATAGCATTTGCTCTGGTTCAACGAGTGAACCCGATTGCGTGGCTACTCGATCAAGGCAAAAGCCCTTGGCTGTAAGAGCGGTGACAGTCACGAATGCCGCAGTGATATGTCGATCTCCAAAGCTACATATCAGGATCTCCCCTAGGAATGGGCTCATGAGTAAAAGAACGACTGGCGGGCTGATCCCTTGAGAGAGGTTATGACTCCACCAAAAATCAAATCCCGGAGTCGCTTCAGTCCCTTCTGGTGCAGGATGGTGTTTCGATAGTAGCTGGATTTCAGAAAGTCGTAGCGCCTGGCCAATTTCCTGGACACGGTCTAGTAGCGGCGAGTAGCGCAAATCGAAATAAAGCGTCAAGGGATAGGCATGAGTATCAACATCGTGAATCACTTTGCGCTCAAGAAGTTTAGAATAGTGCAGGTTCATGTCGATCATGACCGCACTTAACTGTATCAAGAAGCTAATAGCGATAAGCGTCTTCATCAGGAGTGAAATATAGTTCTGCCTTTTACAATCCTCTTCTAAAAGTACGCCCAGAGAGAGCATCCAAAACGGTAGCAGGAAGGTCAGCAAGCGAGGACCCCAGGCAATGTCGCCGTGCCAGAAAGAATACTTGGCAAAAAAAATCAAATAGAAAATCGATGTAGAGAAACAGACAACTGCTACTTCTTTTCGCCATAGGAAGAAGCGCTTTAGGCCAGCAACAGAAATAAACAGGATGGGGCAATATATCAACACGCCCTTCCCAGGACTGATTAGTTCTCCCATAAGACCTACCCGCAACGGATTGCCAATATTCGCAATCCCCTTTTGCCTTGCCCAGAACGAGTAGCCAGTCTCTAAGATGGAGCCAAATCTAAAAGCGTTATGCCATAAAATGAAAGCCAGGAATGGCAGAAGGCCAGCCAAAAAGACGGCTCCGCTCCGCAAGAAGCTTTGAACTCTGCTGAGAGGAGGCTCGGTCCCCTGCCGGGTCAATAAAATGAATGCTGATAATGGAATCAACCAGAAGACTGAGGTCACCCGTGTAAGGACAGCAAAGCCCAGGCAGGCTCCTGCAAGTAAGAGTCTCCGCCGCCTTCCGTCCTGTACGAACCGATAAACTAAATACACACTCAACAGAGAAAATAAGGTCTCTATGCTGTGATCGAAAGGACTCTTCGATTCTGGCCAAATCTGGGTACACAGTCCCGCCAGCAAAGACAGTCTCAACGCTGTTTTCAAGGAATAGCCCAGTCTCAAGCAGAAAAAGAAAAGTACCAAACACACCAGAGATGCAACGAGAGGACCCAAGAGAGTTACAAAGAATTTTGGATTTCCCAACCATTTACCCACTAGGAAAAAAGGAATCGCAAGCAAGGACTGGCCCAGACCATATTTTGTATAGTAATGACCATCACAGCCCTTTATCCCCCATCGGGCACCAATGTCGGAAGGAAGATCCAGAGCGCCTCTCTCTATCAGACTTTGAGTTACAGCGTAGCGAAGCATGCCGTCATCGGTCACGTCTACCGAATTGCCTGATGAAGTCAATGTGTAGATTGAGACGAGGAGAATAAATACATTAAGCGCGAGCTTCCGGGCCACGGCGGGCTGTCTGTCGTTCTCACGGGCTAGACCTTTATTCATGCAATGCGATTATCGAACCTTCTTAATTGATGCATCAGAATTCCGCTTAGCACTAGCAGGGCCCACACGCTCAATTGTATCGGCACTATAGCTGAAACGATAAATGTCGCGACAAGGACTGGATAACCTACCAGGAAAAGCGCAATCAGCAGCATCCGACTCTCGGATGGAGGTAATACTTCCCTGAGGGTGAATTGATAAATCAACAGACCTGGCAACAGCAACAAGGAGAGATCATGAAAATTCAAATGGGGGCTCACTAGCAGACTGATGACGATGAGCAATGCGAATCTTAGATCAAAAATCGGCTGAGAAACATCCCACTTCCCTTTCCAAGACCGGATCGTCAACCCCACCAGCAAAAGGCTGCTGATTACAGTCGCAGCTATCGCGAAGTTGGCATGGCTATCGTACCAAAGCGCAAAAAACTGTCCGCGCAAAGAGTGCATTTGTGATGGGTATATACCATAACGATTGACCCAGCCAGTCATCTCGATCAAGAGTTCAAAATACTTCCTCAAACCTGAGGGACCTACAAGAGCTAAAGAAACCCCCAAAGCACCAATAGCGCCTATAAGAAACCCGCCGAAAACCTTCCATCGCCGTTTGACTAACATCAAAAGGAGAATGGGCCAGAGTATTTGAAACTTTTGCAAGGCTAATGAAAGCCAGAGGCCTCCCGCAATCTCGCGAGATTCTTTTAAACTAACGAATGCGAGAACCAAGTACAGAAAGACGAGAGCCGTATCCTGGCCCTGAAGAAGAGTTGCAAACAATGGCAGGAATGCAAGACTCAGAACAGAAATCAGACCGGCGTTCGTTTTGCTTTGCAAACCACTCGATTTAATCAAGACGACCAACCCAAGGCCAAAGCAAGCCAGGCTGAATACATTCCAAAGTAAAAAAGCTTTTAAGTAAGAGAGACTGACAAAAGGCAAGAAATATATAACTTCAAAAGGAGGATGATTGTAAGGAAGGAGCCCGTCAGGAAATTGAACCGCGGATTGAAGGGAATTGAGAATGTCCCGTTGATACCGCATTTGTAAATCCAGATCATATAAGCGAGGACCCTGCCTTTCTTTAACCAATCGAGCCCCTGTGTAATAGATAATGAAGTCACTGTCGCCTTGGAGGAACCTATACTGAGGACTCAAGGCCAAGATTAGATACGCCACAATCAAGGTCGGAATGAAAACTCCCATCCATCGCCAATTCGAAGACTTCTTGGCGGAGACGATTGAAGGATAAGCATGATTGTTAAGCATCAATCATTGGCCGAGCATCCTGCCGGTGATCTACCCAAGACCAGTTTTTCCAATTTCCAGGCTTTTTCGTCGAAAAGGAAAAATGATCTGCCTCGGAAGCAACGCATCAGTTTCTGGTTCTCGCCGCCTAAATCCAGGACAAAAATATTTCTGCTTGCTTGGAGATTAGGCTCATTATTGATGAGATCAAAATGATAGTTATGTTTAGGCTGATACCTCACAAAGATGACTTTCGGTTCTGGTCCTGCGTTGTTCACCAGGTCTCTAAATGCTGAGTGATACCTGGTAAAGTCGCGCTTCAGATTAAATTCACCCAGCATCTTGAAAGAAAAGACATAGATAGCACCACTAAGCAAATGCCAAACGAGGAAGGAGCGTATCAAATTTCCGTCGGTCTTTTTTAGCAATTTTAGCAGTGCATATGTCCCCCTGACAATAAAGTAAATGATGAATGGAATTGCCTCGAACTGATAACGGGGGAGTCCTCCATAATAGAAGAAATGAGCTAAGAAAAGAAATATCACTGACCAAAGCATCAGCTTTTCATAGATAGCCATGGGAAGGGAGAAGGCCAAGGGGAGGAACAGAACCAGCCCGATTGAATCGTCAGACGCACGAAGAGTATCAGGAAGTCGTTCGACCAAGAGTTGCCAGATGGCCCCTCCAAATGTGTAGTCCCTCTTAAGTCTTTGCACATAGTCCTGATAAAAATCAGCCTTCCTTGGCGAGAGTTGCTCCAGTCTGGAATTTTCAGTTAAGCCAAATCCGAAATTGTCGGCAGGCATGTATCTTTGCGTATATTCAGTCCACGGAAACTTGAGTGGGCTCCCCATCAGAATTGTGTTGTACCCAAAGAAAATAATGAGAAACGGGAAGCAGGCAAGGGACATTAAAGAAATTATTTTTAGCCCATGCTTTTTTCCTTCCCGAGCTTTCCGGATAGCCAAAAAGAAAAAGTAAAAGATGAAAGGACTGGCAACTGCAAACGCCGTCAAAGGGCGCGTGATAAATGCAATGCCGATAGCAATCCCAGCAATCACGGGGTATCCAAGAGATCTGCGTTCAAACGAATTTCTTAACGAGTATGCAAACAACAGCAAAAAGAATAGCGTGGTGCTGTGGGACAAATAGGAGGTAGCCATTTGGATCTGCAGAGGAGAGATGGCAAGCAGACCCGTGCTAATCAGAGCAAAATCCTGGTCCTTGATTTCTTTCACCCAGAAGTAAAGGACCATGAGCGATCCCATGCTCAGCAAAAGAGGCATCAACATTGGGACACCCAAGAGTAAACCTGGAACCAGGATTAGCGCGTGGCCGGGTGGATACTTTGAAGCATAAATCTTCTCGGTCAGTATGTGAAACGCGTCAAAGAATTCGGGGTGAACTGGGGGAGGGTAATATAGTTTTCCATTCGCAAATGTCTCGGCCTGGAAAATGTATGCATACTCGTCGTGCATATTAGGCGTGAACCCTCGCTCGGCAAAATATCCGATTGCCCAGTACATAACAAAGGCAAATATCCAAATGGCCAACGCCCAATGTCCTTTTGAAGGCAGAGGGTCTATGATCGAACCTATTGGTCTATTTTTTGGAAGAGACTTGCTCCTGAAAAGGAAGGCAGGAACCAGAAAATAGATGGAAACAACTAAGAAAACCCAAGTGCGCAGCTCAAATTTGTAAATCCAAACAACTAAAAAAATTAATAACAAACCGAATAGAAGAGATCTTAGATGCCTAAACAAATTCACTAGTCCTCAACTTCTGCTAAACAGCAAATCTGTAATCCCGCCACATTCAAATTGAAATAAAAGAGCGCGCACAACGTTTTTGAGATCAGTTTTTCAAGCGGACCGTACTTCTTTTCTCCAAATCGATCCAGACAGGCACCAGGTTTGAAATTTATCAAGTATTTATAAAGTGTATGAAACGGAAATCCCCACTCTCTAATCATCAAAACTTTGAAGCCATTTACTTGCAGAAAACTCCGAATATCGCCAGCGCTAAAATGGCGCACGTGGCCCATCCGCTGATCAATCGGAAAGACCCGACCGGTAGGGACAGTGACAATCAGGTATTGGCTGCACATTCTGCGCAAATTCCGCAAGGCCGCTTCAAGATCCTCAATATGTTCCAAGACCTCCGAGCAAACCACTAGATCGAACTGCTCGTCCAAGGCTGTTCTAGAAATATCGACCGCATGAAATCGAAGGTCGGCGAATCTTCTTCCGTTTTCGCTGATAACGAATTCGGATAAATCAATACCTACTGAATCCAGGGGGACCAGTTTCCTAAAATCATTCAGCAATGCAGCGTGACCACAGCCGACGTCCAAGAGGCTTCGGAACTTAAGCCGTTTCGCTACCTCCAATATCATTCGCCGACGGTGGAACGGGGCTGGAGAAAAATCAATCATGTCAGTCCAAGTCTTCCATCCCGTGTCGTAGTTAACACAGCTCATTGTTTTACTCCCCAACCACTCCAACTGTTGGCGTTGCGCTGGAAGATGGAAACTTGAGATAACCTTGCCTCCGAAAACCAACTCACAAATTCTTCTCGGCGATAATAATGGGAGATAGAGGGAATAACCTTATCGAAGACAGTTCCCCAAAAAGGACGAAAGCCCAATTTGAAAAAATAGAGAAAATACTCATGGAAAGGAAGACCCCGGAGTTTAAACTTTTCCAGCGGGCAATAGATCAGAACGATGACAATCCAGAGTATGGAAGCAATGATTGCGGATAACCCTTTGTTCAGCCAGAGGGGAAAGCGACAAGTGATCTTCCGAATTGGATCCAGGAACTCGATATAGATCTCGTTTCCTTCGTATCCATAAACCCAGGCAAATATCTTCCCATTGCTTTTGAGGTACTCGACCAGGTTGTAGAATCCTTGTTCTGGCTGAGCCAGGTGATGCAAGACGCCAATGGAATAGATAAAATCAAAACATCGTTTTAAAGGGAGGTGAAGAAGGTCAGCCTGCACCACATGAACATTCTCTAAGTGCATTGTGTTCTTGTATGCGCGCTCAACACTGCCGGAGGCTAAATCAACTCCGATGGCATCCTTAGCACCGTACTTACCCGTGAAATAAAGAAATTTACCCATGCCACAGCCCGCATCAAGCACGACCCGGGACGCAAACCCTTCTGGAAGAATTTCTCCTAGATAACTTCGAAATTCTATCTCATTTTTTTCCGAGATGGAGGATAACCAAGACCATTCATAGCCAAAATTATTTACGTTAAGCTTTACTTTCTCTGAAAGCTCAATAGGAACAAATCTTGGGATGCCTTCACTTATTTCGTAGTCGCGACGACAACGGTCACAACTCAGAGAGCCGCTTTCAATCTCCAAATCCAGTTCCTTTAGAGGATTAAGAGTCAAGTTGGCTTGACAACGAGGGCAACAGAGATACTCTAGAAGCCTTCTTTTCATTGGCGTAGTCTGTAGATCAAGCCTGAAAAGCCGCTCAGGAACTGTATTTTTCGTGCCATCGTACCAGGTTCATTAATCCCCAGAGTTTATAGTCATGATTCCGCCTGCCGGAAAAATGTTCCTGTTTCAATTTGTCAATAAAATGCCAGTTGAGAAAACCGACCGTTTTGATGCTCTCCTGATTCAGAACTTCGTTAACAAGGTCTTTCAAATCCTCACGAAACCACTCTCCAAGCGGCAGATTGAATCCTGATTTCTTCCTTTTAAGTATCTCAGCGGGAAGCTTGCCAGCCATTGTTTTCCTCAACAGGTACTTGGTATCGAGCCCCTTGATTTTCAGAGAAACCGGAACCTTGGCCATTGTCTCAACCAATTCATAATCCAAGAAAGGGGATCGGCTTTCCAAAGAATTCGCCATTGTCATGTTGTCCACTTTACTTAGAATGCTCCCCACGAGAAACACTTTTATGTCTGCGTAAAAGCACCTTTCTAGGTCGTTGGTCACCTTAGCAACTTTGTGGTAGGAGGAATATGTCTCAGAAGAATCCTTCAATTCAAAAAAAGGACGGTAATCTTGTGAAATGACCTGCTGTTTCTGATCATCATCAAAGATAATCCTCCACCAATAATGTGCCTTGGCAGGAGAATACTCTGCCCCTTCTACAAATCGCTTCAGCCTGAATTCAAGACTCAATTTTTTGTTTGAGCTAGGAAGTAATCCCACCAGTTTATTGACTAGGGGCGTGCGAATAAGACTTGGCAACTTGCGGTAATAATGCGCCAAAAGGTCTGCCTGATAAGTGGGGTAGCCTCCAAAAGTCTCATCACCACCATCGCCTGTAAGAACTACTTTTACATGTTGTCGGGCGAGCTTCGAAACGAGATAGACTGCCAGGTTTGAATTATCCGCGCTAAGATTGTCAGAGTGCTTAATCAAATTGTCGAAGTGGTGTCGCAAATCAGCAGAATTGCAATTCACTTCAAAATGAGTCGTACCGAGTTTCTTTGCCATTAGTTTGGCAAACTCAGACTCGTCATAACTAGCTTCAGAAAAGGACACGTTGAATGTTTTCAATGGACCGGGCAAAAACTCTCTCATTAGATACACAACAGAACTAGAGTCCAGCCCCCCGCTCAAGAATGCGCCCAGGGGAACATCAGCAATCAAGCGCTTTTTGACGCAGTCCTTTAACTTGCTCTGAATCATTTCCACATACTCGCCTTGCGACCGGTCTTCCTGATCCTCGAACTGAACGTCCCAATAGCAAGTGACTGAAGAATGCTCATCGTGGTGGACCAGATAATGTCCTGGAAGCAGGGCCTTAATTTTATGAAAAGGGGTCAAAGGAGGAGGGATGTAATTCATCGAAAGGAAATCACTGATGCCTTGCCAGTCAAGCTGGCGGTCAATCCCCGGAAATTTCAAAATGGCCTTGATTTCCGAAGCGAAGACAAGCCGACTTGAGTCCAGATAATAAAATAAGGGCTTGACGCCTAATCGGTCACGAACAAGCAACAATTTCTTTTCGCAATCGTCCCATAAGGCGAACGCAAACATACCATTGAATCGATTAACGCAGTTTACTCCCCATTGCTGGTAAGAATGGAGAATTACTTCTGTATCCGTTCTTGACCGAAACCGATGCCCCAACTGTTCCAGTTCTTTTCGCACCTCTTGAAAATTGTAAATTTCGCCGTTGTAAACAATCCATACGTCACCCGATTTGTTACTCATGGGCTGGTGTCCCAGGGGAGACAAATCGATAATACTGAGTCTTGAGTGTCCCAGTCCCACACACGAATTCGCGTAGACACCGTTATCATCAGGCCCTCGATGAGGAACCTGATCGCGCATGGCTACAATAACTTTCTCGTTGACATGACCTCCATCTAAACTCAGCACTCCGACTATGCCACACATATGATTACAACTTAGTTCGCTTTAGTATGAGGTCCGCCAGCAGCCCCAAGAAACCAATTTGAATGGCTGTCAGAATGACTATGGCAGAACCTACACCAAAATAATTCTGATGAAAAAAATCGATTAGGGCTTTTGATAAGCCGACGACAAGCAATGCCAGACTGGCTGGCAGGAAGAAATTCAACGGCTTAAAGTAGACAATCAATCTTACTATTAAGCTCACAAACCCCAAGAAGTCTCGCAAAGGTTTTATGCTGGATTGACCTCTGCGTTGATAATAGTTGATGGGGACGTATTTCACCTGGTAACCGTTCGTCAAGGCCGCTATCGTAATAGTGGTCGTAAACGAGAACCCGTCTGGAAGAAGATCATAGAATCGCTCAACCAGCTCTCTTTTAAAAACCCGAAGTCCCGAATTAAGATCTGGAATTCTGGATTCGCTCAAATAGTTTGCCAATTGCCCTAGAAACCACTTAGCCGGCTTTCTGAGGAAAGGGATCTTGACATGATCTCCAGTCCTTGAGCCAACCACCATAGCGTAATCATATCCGTCGTCATTTATATGTTTCGACAAAATGGGAATGTCACTGGCAGGATAGGTGCCATCAGCATCAGTGATGGCGATAAGATCATAATTAGCTTTAGCGATTCCCGACTTCAGTGCAGCCCCATACCCCTTGTTTTGGTCGTGTCTTACGATTTTCACACCCTTCGATCTGACAATTTCTAAAGTTTTGTCTGTAGATCCGTCGTCTACAACAATGATTTCGTGCGCAATTTCATATGCCCTCATTGCTGTTTCGATGGTACCTATTACGTCCGCTATCGATTCTTCTTCATTGAAGGTCGGGACTATGATGGAAATGTTCACTTTTTTGCCCGCGAGTATGAATGAAGACTCAGTTAAGAATTCTTGCTTCTAGAGGAGATTCTCATCTTCTAATCACGGACGACGAAAATTATTGCCCTTCACGGGAGGGAGGCGTGAAAAAATTGGGAGGGCGGGTCTCCTGGCGAGCCATCGCCGCAGCAAATCCTTGCCTCATGAGGCTCGGCGGGAGCCTCGCCCTCCCGATCTCCCCCGGGTTTTGAATCAGGGTGCAGGCTGGGTTGTCCCCCAACCGGCTGGGCCCACCCCGAAGGCTACACCTTCTCCCCCTCCAATCCCAAGAGAGGCTTTTCACCGGAGTTTCCCATACCGTCAACGGGGCCGCCACGGAGCATGAAAATATTCTCCCTTTTGAAGGGGGACATCGCTCTCGGAGAGCGAGCGGGGGATGTCAACCGGCCGGAACAGGGACACCCCCAGGGTGGCTTCGTCACCACTACCCCCTCAAGGGCGGATTTTCCTGGGAGTTTCTGTACACGGGTCATCATAGGGCTAAACCCTCTTTAGGCATAGCCGCTTCTTCCAACCAGTTCAGATTTAACTTGCACTTCCATGGTTCTTGAAGAAACTCGCTTGAGCTCCAGTTGGTAAACTTTTATCGCGATCAATGCCACGAACAATCCTCCCAGGAGATCAACCAAATAGTGCCATTGCAGGAAGATGATGGAGAAAAGCATCAGGAAGTCATAGGCCGCCAACGCCCAAAACACTCTTTTCATGAATCTCAAAAACCAGAGCACTATTAACGGCTGTGCAAGGTGCATACAAGGAAAGGCAATATAGAAATCTAATCCAATTGAACTTTTTGTTCCCGTTTGCCAGAGCAATTCCAGTTTTTGGACTAGTTCCGCCTGAATATGAGTCGTTACCAGATGTGGGGGCAAGCCAGCCGAGACCGGCCTGGAGAGGAAGAAAGGTCCCAGGCTCGGAAAAAAGAAATAAATCAGCGTAGCCAACTGATAGGCAATGGCTATCGTTCCGACAAACCGCAGGGCGTGCTTTGTCCCCTTTTGAACTGTTAGCAAAATGATCGCGGCGCCAATTTGTGGAAACATGAAAAAATATATCTTCTCGAGAAACAGAAAGACCAGTGGAGATGCCTTGAACGCTAGTTGCTGTGAAAGTTCAGTCACACTCCAACCGGACAGGAACAACTTGTCTAAGGAATTGAAAAACGAATCATAAGCAGCAAAGTATCGAGCTGAACCTATTAGAACATTGTAAGAGGCAATGAGAATAAAGCCCGCAGAAAAATAAAAGGCCGGAATGAGAGCGGTCAGGGCGTCTTTGATCCAATCTTTGGTTTTACTACGCAGGTGAACTACAAAAACTACAACCGCCAGAATATCTGAAGAAATGATGAGGGTGTTCCAAAAGCCCATCAGCCAGGTCGATTCAAGCACTAAGACCGTCAAGAAAATCAATCTTACCTTCTTTCCAGCGAGTGGCTTGAAAGCCACCCAAAAGGACTTGCGTACCCCGTTTTCTATTAAATGAAAAAGGGCTGCAGCAAAGAGGGAATAAAGAGCAACTCCAAGCCAAAAGGGAATGAAAAAATCGGTCCATTCGTAGTTCAACGCTAAGCCACGCCACCTGAACAAGACCGGCAACATGACATAGAGGATCACGGTGGTTTTATAGTCTAAAGGCAGAGCTGAAACTCTTTTCATGAACATGAAAATCGGCAAGGAGACTGGCATCATCGAGAGCTATATCTCTCGGCTTACGTTACTAAGGTATATACACCCTGTGGAGGTTTTTCCACTTCCAACTTTCTCACCGTCAAATAGACAAAGGAAGCAAAAAGCATCAGCAGGTACAGGACGTTAATTGGTATGCGGAATCGCCCAAATTCAATGAAAGCGAACATCAGGGCTGGATTGGCAAGAATTAATAGCAGAAAAATTCCAGTGCGCAATGTCTTGCTTCCGTTTTGTGCTATGGACAGGAGAATGAATAAGGGAAGAACGAGAATTGATTGGTCATGCGAATAGAGGTAATGACCGACTAATAAGCCGGCTATAACCAACAACGAAGACTGCAAATCAAATTTTCGGTCGGAGGCATCCCATGGTCCTTTCCACGCCCTAAGAGTGATTGCCAAGACAAACACTCCGAGGATCAAAGAGAGCCACGTTACCATTGGGGGGTTTCCCCCAAGCAGAAGGGTCAACATTCCTCTGAGATTCCGCATTTGCAGAGGATTGAAATTATATCTGCCAGTCCAGCTGGCCATTTGGGATACCAACTTTACATAATCCACAATTCCTGTGAACCCCACCGTTGCATAGGAAAGGACCAACAAGCCAAGACTCGAATAGATTGATCCTCTGATTACTCTCCACCTCTTCTTAACCAGTAGGACGCCATATATAATCAAGACCAGGTGAAACTTGAAGAGAGCGCATGCCAGAACAATTCCGGCCTGGGTGTCCCGCTTTTGCTTTAATAACGTGAACGCCCAAGCTATAAAGAAGAGTAACATGAGGGAATCTTGCCCTTGAACCAGAGAAATGAATACGGGGAAGAAGCAGAATGTTGCCAGGAAGATCTGGGTAGACCACGGCCGCAATGCCTGGTAATGCGGGAGCTTTAAAAGAAATGAAATGCTCAATAACCCAAGAGCAGACATAAAAACGGACCAGGCACTGTAAGCCAGCGGGAAAGACAGATAACTAAATGGCAGAAATACAAGGGCCTGAAATGGAGGGTGAACGTAAGCCAAAACACCACCCTCATGGATTTGTGATTGGAGTTTAAGGTTGTATAATTCCCCGCCTTTCCCCGCAATCAGTATTTTCCCAGCCGTATAACAGCTAATAAAATCCACTCGACCAGAAGCAACTCTTTCATACAGTTTCAACCAAACTACTGCATATAAAACTAAAGTGGCAACCAGGCCCGTGCTAATGACCAGGGCAACCGTGGGGCTTCCTTTCTTTCTCATGCAACGTGGATCATGTTTCTAAATGAAGCTCAATTGAGGATTATTTAAGAGAAACCCAAAGGGCTATCCTATTTGCTTCTTCAGAACAGACATTACTCCTAAAAGAAGAACAGCTCGTTCCGATCAACGTAATAATTCTTCAGAGTACAACTCTCTGCGTCTCCGCGGGGACTTTTTGTGCCCTTTCTCGGATCGCTTCCACTCTTTGCTTTTTTCTAATTTCTGGAAGACTGTCTGCTAACTGAGTCCCGCCACCGTTATTGCCATGGAGCCGCGTCAGGACTCCGAGAGCATTGTGCTGGGTACGGTTGGGTTTTCGAACAGAAAATTAATGATATGGGCTATGAAATGCCGTTGCAACGCCAGCTCATTGAATAATCGGTTGCTCATGAATTTTTCAACGACTTTAATAGCAAACACAACGTCTTCTAGGGTAACCTGGGCTCTTCCATTAGAAGCGGCATAGGCACGGCTGAACCATTTCACCAGCGAAAAATTGGCGGCGATGATAGCCAACCGTTTGCTGATAGGCATTCTTCCAGTGCTTACCAGGGTTCTGACAAGATAACGCAAGTAACGGTCAACCACCTTGCGAAAGGTTTCTACCTGCGCATAGAAACCAACATCTTTCATCTTCCTGTAATTCACCCGAAATTTGAAAACCTCAAAAGATTTCTCCCCGATGCTCTTCCATTGCTTTAGGATATTCATAACCATGTTGCCAGAACTCACACGCTTCTCATTTATCCTTCGTGCATAGGACGCTTCCACACATTGGATCAGGATTGCCAAATATAATTCTCTCTTGGAGTGATTGGGAGAAGGGGCTTTAATCTTCGACAGAATCTTTTCCAATTCTCCCGCCTGGATACTGGTAAGTGCTTCTTTCACCGCCTCGCCCTTTGAAGTCGTCCGGCCGGAGAGACGCAAGCTCAGGTCCTTGACGATCTGATCGAGACAAAGAATTTTCTCCTCGTAGGAAAGATCAAACCCCAACACTTTCAGAAAGGAGTCTTCCATCTCTGCGTAACCCTGCCAGTCGAGGCTAGTCTTCGAGTCGAGAGGAAAGACAGGGGCAATGGTTAGAACATATTCGCGGGGAAGCCGGCGTTCCACCTCTTCAGTTGTGACTGGGTCATCCAGATTCTGGATGACTTCGGGACAAGAATGATCCAGCAAAACTTCCAGTCCACGAGGCGTTTGGTAATAGATGTAAGGATATTGCTGGCAACCGAGAGGTTTGGCATCGTATCCTTCGACAGCATGAATCGAACAGAGTTTACGTTCATTAATAAAACTGCAGGTTCCGTTCTGACGCTGGATAATCTCGTCTTGACCAATAATCTTAAAGAGGGGTTGATGCTTGCGAGCTTCGAGGGCACGTGCCATCTCTTGAACCCAATCTTTCCGGAGCAGGGCATCCTTTCTCTGTTTGTCAATGCTGATATCCCAAAAACCACAACAGAAGCCACAGTCCGGA
>QHZP01000101.1:0-16370 GCA_003224715.1 Acidobacteriota bacterium
AGGCTTGGACGTGGTTTTGGACAAAATCTCCAAACTTTCCCAGCAACTGGCTGAAACCAAAACGAAAGTGGAATCGCTTGACACTCCTCCTCCAACCATCACGAATTCCGCGACGCCGCCCAGAACTGGACCGCCTTCCCCTGAAGAATTATATAATGCAGCCTACGCTGACTTTATCAAAGGCAGTTATGACTTGGCCAAGCAGGGCTTCGAGGAATATCTCAAGCATTATCCGGACACTGAGCTTTCAGATAATGCTCAGTACTGGATCGGGGAAAGCTATTATGTGCAGCGCAAATTTTCCGATGCCGTACAGGCGTTTGACAAGGTCATTCAAAACTATCCCAAGGGAGACAAATCTCCCGCCGCAGCTTTGAAGAAGGGTTACAGCTTGTTAGAGATGAAAAACACCGAGGCTGGAATCAAGGAGCTCCGGGGTGTAATTCAAAAGTATCCTAATTCTGACTCGGCACAACTGGCAAGAGATCGTCTCAACGCAATAGGCGTGCCGGCTCATGAAAGAACTTCGAGTGTCAGGAAGTCCAGTGTCCGCCGCTAGTAGTAACCAAGGGCTGTGACCCTTGATAATTTTGTTCACGTTTCTGGAAGTTTTGCCTGTCGTCATGCTCAGCTTTTGGATTTCGAGGATGGGCACGATGTCGACGACGAATCACGATCTCTCGGAATATTACGTTTAAAATAACAGGCTAGACTATTTATTTCCTCTGCGGCAACAGCACTTAGAAACTTTTTGGGCCCATGGCGGATCAATGGTAGTTTTTTCGACCATTTCAGCAGAAAATGGTTATTACTTCTCAAGCAGTTCGTTAACTTTCTAGATATAAACTTTTTATACTTAAGGAGTTAATACCATGCCAAGTTCGGTCAATAAGGTGATTTTAGTGGGAAGACTGGGCAAAGATCCGGAGGTGAAGTATACACAAGGCGGAACACCAGTCGCGCGTTTTTCTCTCGCGACTGACGAGGTTTGGAAAGATCAAGGCGGAGAAAAACAGCAGCGAACTGAATGGCACAACATTGTGGCTTGGAATAAGCTGGCAGAGATCTGCGGCCAGTATTTGAATAAGGGGAAATTGGTTTATATCGAGGGACGGTTACAGACCAGGTCTTGGGAGGACAAAGATGGCAATAAGCGAAACACGACCGAAGTCCGATGCGACAATATGGTAATGCTAAGTGGCAAACCCGAAGAAACACGGTCCGAAAAAGGTGCTGCGGCTGCCGCATCTTCGGACAGCAGCACAGAGCCGGGGATCACCGACGACGACATTCCTTTCTGAACAGCCTATCAAGCCGAACTCATTATGCCCAGATGCAAGAGTTGTGGAAAAAAGGTGGGATGGTTCCAAATCGTAAAGAGTCCCCTACTCCTTCGGAGTTGGAAAGTTCTCAACTCCCACCTTTATGAGACTTTGTGCCTGGAATGTGTAGCCAGTTGGAATACTTACTACGAATGGTATAAGAAATATGAGGCCGCCCGGAAGAATGTGGAGCATGTTAATTAGTCTCTTAAGCAATTGGTTGGATTTGCTACTTAGTGCTCGATTTCATGATTTACCACACCTCGGGCCCTCATGGAGCCGAGGAACGTGAGGAGTTTGTCAAAAAACGGGGAATTCTGACGCAAAAACTCAAGACGATGGTGTGCCCTGTCCGCGAGCGCATCAGCCCATCCGCTTTCACGGAAAATGCTCGTTTCTTTACTCGCCTACGCAGCACTTTCTTACTCATTTTAAATCTTGTCGTAATTAGATTGGGTTGGAGATAATTCCCTATTTCTCACCGCTTCCAGGTTTGTCTCGGAACCAATCGCTCACCTGTGACCTGGCAAACAGAGAAGTTTCTCATTTTCTCCTACGTGGCCTTTCTGAAAGCGAGGTTGGGACTGTACAAAAGGAACCCAGTGTTTGAAAAACCGTGGTAATTGGCAAAAATATCGGTGAATATCGGATATTAGCAAGAACCCGTCTTGGTGAATGTGGTTCGGTTTACAAGGCAGTCCATATTCAGCAACGACAGACCTATGCGCTCAAGCTTTTGAAAGGCTCTTTTGATACTGCGAATCCCTCCCATATTCTCTTCCTGGAGAAACTGAAACTAGCCGAAAAATTAGATCATCCTCACATTGCCCGGCTGTATTCACTAGAGTCGCATGGAGAATTTCATGTCATCCCCATGGAATTCGTCTATGGTCAAAATCTTTCCGAAAAGATATCTGAGGGACCTTCCACTTTCGAGTTTGTCATGAAAATTGGGATTCAGGCAGCCGGCAGTCTGATTTTCGCCCATGAGATGGGAGTGGTCCACGAGCGAATTACTTCAAATAACCTGATCTTCTCGGCAGAAGGTCATCTAAAAATCCTGGATTTTGGCATGAGTGATGTTCCGGTAGAACTAGAAGCTCCCGAACCTGAGAATGACATTTACAGCACCTATTACTTTCAGCCTGTCAAGCCACCGCTCTCTAGATTTGCCTATCTCTCTCCAGAGCAGGTCAAAGGGAACCCGGCGGACACCAGATCCGACCTGTTTTCACTAGGAGTTATCCTCTATGAATTGTTGCTGGGAGGATTCCTCTTCGAGGGGACCAAACTCGAGGACCTTTATAGGCAAATCCTGCAGCGCGATTTGCCAAGGCTAAGCCGGATTCGTGCTGACGCATCCCCCGGCTGGAGCAAGATTCTCCGAGCGCTCCTGGAAAAAGATCCCTCCCAGCGCTATCCGACTGCGCGGGACCTTATGAGCGATTTACAGCGAGTAAGAGACGGCTATTCTCTGGATCGACCCTGTTTTCGCTCCAAGAACCAGCCGATTAGCCGCCGATCGTTCATGCGTCATTTCATTGGGGAGCGAGAAGAATAATCGCGGTGTCCTGGATTTTTGATAACGATGGACGTCACCCTCTCCTGAATAGCCAAGCGATCTTGGGTTGGAATTACAAGAATTTCAGTGACGCGGCGCGGACCTGTCGAGGATTCAGTTGAATGCTATCAGCCGTCGGAGGCGGCTTGATAGCCTCGTTACGGCAAGTGCAGCGCCGACACGCTGGGTCGAAAGAAGGAACGCCGATCCAGCCTTGGTATTGAGAACTCTGAGGATGCATAAGGCTGTCTCGCGATGAAGTCAAACCGATTGATTATTCCTTGACCTTCTGGACGCCACCTTATATCATTCGACGCTATTTAGAACATTGGTAATTTCCCCAAAGCCATGAACGTCTTGCTCCTTTCCATGCCTGATTCCTTCGAGCATATGCCCACAGTAGGTATCCGCATGCCAAATGGGGCTTTGACTTCGCTGGCTGGAAATGTGGATCCACATCATAGAATAGCTGTCGCCGACCTCATCCTGGTTCAACGGCGTGTCCGCGAGACCGTCGAGAGACTGTTGAAGGAGTTGAATCCTGACATGGTAGGGTTGTCGGTGATGACTTTTCAACGAAAGACGGCCAAGAAGATTATTGACCTTGTGCGCTCGCTTAGACCGGGTATTCGGGTCACCGTGGGCGGTTATGATCCGAGCATGGCCGTCGATGCTTACACTGACAATTCGGCCGGGGTGGTAGACTTCATTGTTCGGGGTGAAGGCGAAATCACATTCCGGGAGTTGTTACGCGCGCATGAAAGCACCGGCGATTACGAACACATCGCAGGGTTATCCTATCGAAAAGGAGGCCAGTTCTATCACAATCCCGATCGAACGGTGAATCGCCTCGAGGGTGAAGAGATAGGGCTGCCCAATCGTGACGCTCGTGTCCTCAGGGGCTATACGCTCCTCGGCCGGCCCGTCGATGTCATCGAAACTTCCCGCGGCTGTACCTTTGATTGCAGCTTCTGCTCAATCATTGAAATGCGCGGGCGGAATTTCTACACTTACACATTTGATCGAGTCCTCGCAGATATCCGCGATGCCTGTGCCCATGGAGCGCGGGCCATCTTTATTGTGGATGACAACATCACGCTTAATGTGCGGCGCTTTGAGGCGCTGTGTCGGGCCATTATTGAGGCTGGTCTGAACAAGATCGACTACACTGTTCAGGCCATGACATCGGCCATCGCCAACCATGGTGACACGCTCGCTCCCTTGATGCGCCAGGCGGGCTTCCGCTATGTCTTTCTCGGAATCGAAAACATTCTTGAAAACGACCTCGAATTTCTCCGAGCCAGCTCAAAAAATACAGAACACCAGAACGGGCGCAGGACAGGCAATGCAACGCTCAAAGCGATTGATCATTTGCATCGAAATAAAATGTATATTGTAGGAGGCTTGATCGTTGGCAATCCGGACGACACGCGCGACTCTGTTGAGGTGAATCTTGAATTTGCTCGTCGATATGTGGACTGGCCGTACATCCAGCACCCCACGCCTTATCCCCGCACCCCTATGACCAAGGATTTTCGCGACCGCGGATTGATTATCAACGAAAATCTTGATGAGTATGACGGGACAACGGCCGTAGTGCGAAGCAAGTACTTGTCAGCCAACGATATGGAGTTTATGCGATGGCGGGCCGAGCGCTGGATGAAGACTCGCCATATGCCTGCGGCTCTTTTTCACAGCCCGCAGATGTTTGCCCACACGTTTCGCGGCAGCTCCTTTAAATCCTTCCTTGGATTTGAAGACGAACGGCTCGCGTTTGAGCGCTATCGGGAAATCCGCAAGGCAGAACGCGCTTATCTCTAATAAAGAGAAGTTACCGAAGGCGCTGGCCCGGGTATTTGCCATCATTTCAATGGGCTCAAGACGTTCAGTGGGGTCGCTTATGTTCCTGGTGGGACGATTTCAATCGGCACCTCTATCTCCTGCGTTCGATCTCATCCCGTGCTTCAGAAAAATTTCGGCAGCCTTCGGCAGAGCCGCAGCAATTCATTTACGTTTGAGGCAGGTACGCAAACGGCAAAAGGGTCACCTTCCGAAAAGTCGGCCTTTTTGGATCTCCAAATTGTCCCAGCAAGAAATGCTGGCTTGAAACCGTCGCCCAAGAGCGATTAATGATTACGGGTTGCTGTCCAAGAGGAGACTGGCTCCATGTTGATTCACTGGATCGTTCTCACCCTAGCTCTCTTAATCGTTTCACATCTGTACTCAGGGCTTCGTGTCGCCAACCTTCCCGCGGCCATCGTCGCGGCCGCTGTCTTGGGAATTCTTAATGCTCTGGTACGGCCGGTCCTCCAGTTCTTTGCCCTTCCCATCACTTGCTTGACCTTGGGTCTGTTTTATTTTGTGATTAACGGTCTCATGCTTTACTGGACCGCTTATTTAGTAGAAGGCCTGGCGGTCCGCAGCTTCGCGGCTGCCGTGCTGGCTTCCATTTTGGTCAGCCTTTGCAGTCTCCTGCTCAATGCCCTTTTCGGAGGGCGCCGGTAGGACAACTTCAACCTGCATTCACCAGGTTCCGTGATACAGACTAAAGTCTGCGCCCCCAAACAGAGTCGGTCTGGAGCGACAGACAGACCTCAAAAGGGTCAAAGGCGTGCAGGAGTTGACCGCTCGTGACTCCCGCCCTAGAAATCACCATGAATTCGGCCAGCTTCTCCAAACGGGGTGAACTAACCACCACGACCATCCTTCTTGGGATGGCTGTCCTGGCCTGGACTCTGACTGTCTATCAGTCACATACCATGACGTGTGGCATGTGCAGCGGGATGAGTGTGGCCTGTCCCATGTGCATGGGCACGGGAAAGCCTCTGTTCATTAGCCTGTTGCTATTCCTGGGGATGTGGGCCACCATGATGGCAGCCATGATGCTCCCCTCCCTCACCCCGATGGTGCTGCTGTTTCGACGTATCGCTCACCAGAGGCGCAGTGGCGGACAAACCTGGGTTGGGACCTGGGTCTTCACCTGTGGTTACTTGACCTCGTGGGTTCTTTTGGGATTCGCCGCCTTCGCCATCACACGGCTGGTTCAGTGGGGACTCGGTGCCATTCCCGGGATTTCTCGATATAACGAAACAGTGGCGGGCCTCACTCTGATCGTGGCTGGTATCTATCAATTGAGTCCATTCAAAGAAAGCTGCTTGCGCCATTGCCAAACACCTCTTCATTTCGTCCTGCATGGGTGGCGCGAAGGGTCTTGGGGAGCTCTGCGAATGGGCACGTCCCATGGATTCTACTGCATCGGTTGCTGCTGGGGATTGATGATCGTGCTTTTCGCGGTGGGGCTCATGAATCTGGGCTGGATGGCCGCGCTAACGCTGGTGATGTCTCTTGAGAAGATGAGTCAGCGCGGTAAACTCATTGGCCACGTTGCCGGTCTCTTTTTGCTCGCCGCTGGCCTGCTTCTGGCTTTCAAAACAGGCTCGCTTCACGGGCTTGTCTGGCAACTCTAAGTAACCTTCACAAAACATTAGCCCCGTGCTTGAGCGCGGGGTTGGAAGAGGCCTTCCCGTTCTCCCCATTTCCCAGCCAGCGGCGCTGGCTCCAGCGCCGCTGGTTGGAAAGTGGAAGCAGCACAAACCATCGAAGGAGCTCCCGCGCTGAAGCACGGGATTAATGAAAATCCAGAGAAAGAATTCAGCGCATTGTTTTGTATTGTCTACTTAGCCAAGCAATACTTGAAACTTGCGAGAACCACAGCCAGGAAAAGCATACTCATGAATCAGACGAATCCGCACAAAAAGGGAACGCTTGCTCTGGCTCACTTCGTGTGCTTCTCAGGCGATGAACAAACGGAATCCCTTATAGGCCAAGGTGTCTTGATCACCGAAGTTTACAACATCCTGATCTTCAGACCCAGGTACCTCTCAATCAGTGCGCTCAAATTTGGATTTGTGCGATTCGTGTGATTTGTGAGGCACCGCCGGTGCTTTCAATGAGACCGCTGCACCTGCAAATCACTGGGCTCTCTCCCACGCTGAGACTGTCCGGATGAGAGAATGTAGGCATCGAATATTCTCGTGCACCGTGATGACGAGGCAAAGCATGTCTTCGGTTTTAACTTCCATTACCGAATTCCTTGGGCTAAAGCGAAATGTCGTCCTTTTACTGACAGTAATCGCGGGTATGGGCCTCGGGGAAGAACTATGGATGCGCTTTGTGCCCAAATATCTCGAGGCTCTGGGTGCCGGAGTCTGGGTCATTGGGCTCTATGATGCCATCAAAACCTGGTTGGGTGCGATCTATGCTTATCCCGGCGGCGTTCTGACCGACCGCTGGGGACATCGCAGGGCTTTGACTTTCTTTAGCCTGCTTAGCATTTGTGGTTATGGAGTGGTCCTACTGATCCCGCATTGGGCAGGAGTAATTGCAGCTTCCTTTCTTTTTCTGGCGTGGAGTAGGTTCTCGTTACCGGCCACATTTTCAATTATCGGCAATAGCCTCACCGCCAACAAATACGCCATGGGAATTGGCGTTCAGGCGACCATCAAACGTATACCCCTAATCCTTGGGCCAATCTTGGGTGGAGTGCTCATGGACCATTATGGCTTAATTCCCGGAACAAGGACCGGCATCCTTCTCGGAATTTGCCTAGCTGTCCTTGCCATCGTCTTTCAGCAACAAATCCGAGAGACCCCGCGCACCAACCAAACCACTCAGACCTTGTCGCTTTTCCAGGCCCTTCGAGAATTAAATCCAGCCCTGCGGCGATTATTGCTTTCCGACATCCTGGTTCGCTTCTGTGAACGCATCCCCTACGCCTGGGTGGTTATTTACTCGATGAACTACATTCATATTAGCGCCACGGAATTCGGCGTCCTGACCGGCATAGAAATGTCTACGGCCATGGCTTGTTTTATCCCGATGGCACATTTGTCCGACAAGCATGGTCGCGAATCCTTCATTGTGACCACTTTTGTTTTTTTTACTCTTTTCCCCGTTGCTCTGCTTTATACGCGCAATTATTCGTGGCTGATGTTGGCCTTTGTCGTCCGCGGGTTGAAGGAGTTTGGCGAGCCTGCCAGAAAAGCATTGATTATTGGCCTGAGCCCGGCAACCAATCGCGCCCAAACTGTTGGCGCTTACTATTTGATCCGCGATAGCGTGGTGACTCCAGGATCGCTAGTGGGGGCTCTACTTTGGGGAATTAGTCCGCAAGTAAACTTCCTGGGAGCTGCACTGGCTGGTGCCCTGGGAACTCTCTATTATGTAGTGTCACTGAGATTTAAGGATGTAAGCAGTAGGCGGTAAGCAGTAGGCGATGAGGAATGTGAACTGGAGAATTCCAATTTCGTATCCTTATTTCTGGCTACAATAGGGACTCTCAGACCAGAGTGAAATCGTCCTAGCCGTTGTGACTCGTCCTCGATTTGTAAAGCCGCTTTCGATGACGAGGATGATCACGAATGAAGTCCATTCTTTCATGCAGAAGCCTTTTGAAGATTCTTATCACTCTTCTAACGGCTTCTGCAACCATCATTCGACTCAATTCCATTATCTTCTTTACTGACTTGGAGAGGATCATCCAGTACGTCGATTACTCCTACACAAAAGTAGTGGCCGCATCCAATGCCTTGAAAAAGCGATTGAAATTAAATATGATCGGGTTTCATCAAATGGACCTCGCAAGGATAATGGAGATGACAGGTCTCAGTGTAGAAGAAGCCACGAGGGCTTCATAGAGGATACGACGAGCTCACGTCCTGGGCGGTCATTCTCCGGCTAGCCAGGCAACGTTGAAAGAAATGGCGAAACGGCAGCGTGCAAAGTCCTCAAAGGCGAACGCTCCTATCACCTTACCGGCTCTTCAAAGAAAGGGTACGCTGTTCGGGTTTCAAAGCGATGTATCGAGATTCCTGGAGTATCAGGAAATCGTTAGGATTGGGCGACAGTGAGAATAACTTGATTTGGTTAGCTGACGTTGTCCAATTTCGGTGCGGAGGGCGATGGATCGTATAACCCAAAGATTTTAGAAAAGGTCCCACAGGTCATCCCGGCGCCTGCACCCGGACCCGAGGGTTGGGTGCTGAGCCTCGCCGAACAGCTCCCTCGACTTCGAACCGCGCCCGTAGTCCGCGTTTCTTTTCTCCCAATCCCTTGACTAATGGCAAAAGAGAATATTCTGAATTCTGCAGTTCTTAAACAGATTGAAAGAATCAAGGAAACGGATATTTTGATTGGCATTCCCAGTTACAACAATGCCCACACGATTGGGCACGTGATTCGAGCCGTCAATGCTGGGCTCGTCAAATACTTTCCAGACCGACGTTCTTTGATTGTCAATTCAGATGGAGGTTCCAGGGATGAAACAACTGCCGTCGTCAATCAAACTGAGATTGAAGATCCCCGTTTGATTATGCTTTCGCATAGACCCAATCCCATTCATAAGATCGTGACTCCCTACCACGGTCTTCCCGGCAAGGGCAGCGCTTTTCGGACAATTTTTCAGATTGCCGAGAACTTACACGCCAAGGCCTGTGCCGTGGTGGATTCCGATTTGAGGAGTATCACACCGGAGTGGATAGAACTTTTGATCAAGCCCATTCTCTTGGAAAAGTTTGATTATGTCGCTCCCTTTTATTTGCGTCACAAATATGATGGAACCATTACTAACAGCATTATCTATCCTCTGACTCGTGCTCTCTACGGAAAACGGATTCGCCAGCCTATCGGGGGCGACTTCGGGTTTTCGGGGGAGCTGGCTTCCCACTATCTAACAAAGGACGAGGTTTGGGGAACAGACGTGGCCCGCTATGGCATCGACATTTGGATGACGACCACGGCCATTGCAGAAGGGTACCGGGTTTGTCAATCCTTTCTGGGAGCCAAGATACACGACGCCAAGGATCCAGGCAGTGATTTAAGCGCCATGTTAGCTCAGGTACTGGGAGCCGTCTTCAATCTGGCCGAGGCTCATCAGAACATTTGGTTTTCTATAAGAGGTTCGGAGCCCACCCCGATTTTCGGTTTTCGCTTTGAAGTTGGCTTGGAGCCGATCAATGTGAATTTGGATCGAATGATCAATGCTTATAGGCAGGGAATCGCAGACTTGAGTAGCGTATGGAAAAAATTTCTTCCCCCAGACATTCTCGGAAATCTCAAGAAACTGGTCGGCTCAAATGGAGCAAATTTCTGCTTTCCCGACACACTTTGGGTCAAAACGGTATTCGAGTTTCTGGTGGCCCATTACAAAAATAAGATGGACCGTGGCCATCTCATCAAGTCTATGGCACCACTTTACCTCGGGCGTATCGCCTCTTTCGTTATTGAGACATACAATAGCACCGCTGCAGAAGTAGAGAATAAAATCGAACTGCTCTGTTTGGAATATGAGAATCTAAAGCCCTATTTGTTGGAAAGATGGAGAAACTAACCACATAGCCGATTACAGATTGCCCCTTGTCGAAGTGCAAACTGTTGATCTGCTGGTAGTACCCGTCCAGAAGCACAGTCTCCAAGAGGAGGTCCCAATCATGCGTGATTTCTTCGAAGTTGCTGTATTCACTCCAATACGTCGTCTCTATGAAGAACTGGTGCTCTTCATTCCTAAATTGCTGGGTATGGCGGTGCTGATTTTTCTAGGTCTCTTCTTGGGATGGATCGTCGCCCAATTCGTCCGCAGAAGCCTGGTGGCTATGAAATTCGATAAGTTATGTTCACAGGTGGGCATCACGACCTTCCTGGAAAAAGGCAGTATTCACAAGCCAACCTCGGAGCTCCTGGCTTCATGCATTTACTGGCTAATCGTCATTAGCTTTTTTATGATTGGTTTGAGAACTCTGGATGAATCCGTTACCTCAGGGGTCTTCTCCCGATTTTTTTACTTCCTGCCCAATCTCATCATTGCCCTCTTCATTTCCATCATCGGCTTCATCATCAGTAAATTCATCGCCCGCAGTGTGTTGATTGGTGCCGTGAATGCCCAAATTCGATCGGCAAAACTCTTGAGCATAGGAGTGGACGTATTGATTTTGATTTTCACGCTTTCATTGGCATTAGAGCAGCTGGGCATTGCACAAAACACCATTGTGGCCGCCTTCTCTATTCTCTTTGGCGGCATTGTCCTGGCTTTAGCTATAGCTTTTGGATTGGGTGGACGACAATTAGCTCGAGATTTCCTGGAACAACACCTGTCAAGAAGACGTCAAAAGGAAAGGGAAGAAGAGAACCAATTCTCACACCTATAGTTCGAGGTCCGCTGTCCGACATCGGTTGTCCGGCGAGGTCAGATCGAGTCAATGCGACCAATCCTCCTCACTGACGACAGACGAAGGGAAGACAGACAACTGATGAGCCAACTACGGGCGACGACTACCGAACCGCGGATTCCGGACCGACACTGGACAGCGGACTCTGGATTCGGGACCCTGGACACGAACTCTGGACATCGGATATTTTAAAATGGCCCCAAACAAGAAGGTTTCATCCAATCCTCTAAAGATCCTTGTAGCTCCCAACGCGTTTAAAGAAAGCCTTAGCGCGATGGAGGCAGCAGAGGTAATCACCGAGGGTATTCTCAAAGTCATGCCTGGAGCCCAGATTACGAAAATCCCCATCGCGGATGGCGGGGACGGGACCCTAGAAGCTGTTGTTGCGGGCACGCGGGGGAAAATATACAAAGCCAGGGTTCTGAACCCGCTAGGCAAGAGGATCACTGCAGAATACGGAATTACGGGCGATGGAACAACAGCCATCATTGAAATGTCACGTGCTTCGGGATTGGCGTTGGTTCCACCCGCCAAAAGGAACCCGATGATCACCACCAGCTATGGGACCGGAGAGCTCATCGGTACAGCTCTGGATCGCGGAGTTAAGAGTATCATTCTGGGTATTGGCGGAAGCGCCACCGTTGACGGTGGAATTGGGGCATTGCAGGCCCTAGGTATTCAGTTCCTGGGCAAGGATCGAAATCCCGTTGGGCCTGGCGGAGCCGGGTTGCAAGCCCTGAGAAGCATCGATTGGAGCGGGCTGGATTTGCGTCTGAGAAGAACACGGCTCCTGGTCGCTTGCGATGTAGATAATCCCCTGGTGGGTCGCAATGGATCGGCCGCAGTATTCGGTCCGCAAAAGGGAGCCACGCCGGCCATGGTGACAGAGCTTGATAAAGCCCTGCGGAAACTGGCGAAATTGATTCAGCAAATCACAGGAAAGGAAATCTCTAAGCTCCCGGGCACGGGAGCAGCCGGTGGAATTGCAGGAAGCTTCAAAGGCTTGTTGGATGCCCAACTTCGGCCTGGAAGTGACCTGGTCTTTGACCTTCTCTCCGTGAAAAGGATTGTCCCCCAAATGGATCTGATCATTACCGGAGAGGGCAAGATCGATTTCCAGACACCCTTCGGCAAAGGTCCGGGTATGCTGGCCAGGCTGTCACAACGATATAAGGTACCAGTCATTGGGATTGCAGGTAGCATCGGAGAAGATGTCAAATCACTATTTGATCGAGGCTTTGTGGCCATTTTCAGCATTGTAAATCGTCCCATGGAATTAGAGTTTGCCTTGCATAATGCCGCATCGCTGACGAGGTCCACTGCAGAACAGATAGCCAGGCTGCTCCGCCTGAAGATGTCCGGCACCAGAAAATAAAAGCCAGATGGATCCTGCTGGAAGACCGGATGGGAGCATAAACTCCCACTACAAGGGCGCCATGATAAATCTCATCACCATTTCTCGAGAACGAGGCAGCGGCGGGCGCTCCATTGCCACACGGCTGGCCCAAGAGCTTGGAATGAAGTGCTTTGGCAAGGAAATCGTGTTTGACATTGCGCAGAGCGCGGGCGTGGCGGCAGAGTCGGTGGAAAAGTATGACCAAGAGCACTACAGCAAATGGAATCTCATCGTCGATTCACTGCGCATCAGCAGCCATTTTTCTCCCGACTATGGCCTTAATTTCAATTTGTCAAACATCGAGCCTGAAATTTTTTTCACTGAAGACAAGTACCTCAAAACAACGCAGGAAATTTTAAGAAAGTTGGCGAGCCCGTCTGGAGTCATCTTTCTAGGTCGAGGCAGTCAGGTTATTTTCAAGGATCGCCAGGACGCGCTACACATCCGGTTGGTGGCTCCATTGGATCTTCGTATTCGAAGAATCTCCGAGTTATTAAAGGTCTCGATAAAAGAAGCGACCAAAAATGTTTTGGAAGTGGATAAATCGCGCACCAGTTACCTGCGTGACTTTTATTCGGTAGATGTCAACGATGCCAAATTCTATCACCTTGCAATTAATACCGGCTGCTTCAATTACGATCAGACCTGCCAGATTATCAAGCATGCCATAACCTATTTCTAAAGTGTCTGGTGCGACCCAGTTTCTGCCGGCACCCCAAGCTTTCCCGAAGAAGAAAATCCATAATCATCCTTCATTCCAAGCCCTCTTGAAGGCGCCATGGCTCCCAATCCGAGACCATCATACCTACTTGGGAAACGGATACATGATCCATCCCAGCGCCAGCGCCACAACCAAAAAAGAGAAGAATACAAAAACGCCATAACGAAGACGCTCTCTCGCAGTTTCCTTGGTTGTAAGGGAGAAAACAATCGAGACGCAAAATGAGAAAATCAATATTGCCGTGAAATGTGCGACTTCCATCAATTATTTCTTTCTTCCGACAGAAATATCGTAGGCATTCAAGGTTACAAGCAGATTGAGTAATCCCGCTACCACCACAAAAGTCGTGCCATAATCAAACGATTGGTTCTGTAAATTGCCCGCTCCATAACCCCAAGACCTTGCAAATAGATAGGGGAGCCCCGTGCTGGCGGTGGCCAGAAAAGGTAAGTTCAATATGGGCTGGCTCAAATCGACGTAATAAAGCTTGCCTTCAAGGAGGATGCCCAGACCAAAAAGAAGCAGAATCGCAAAGGCAAAGAGCAAAGCTCTGATCCATTTCCCGAGCAACAGATGACCGAGGCCCGGAAACACTAAAGCACCAAGAGTAGCAAATACCGCTCTAATCTTCTTAAGATCCACGGCTCTTCCATTATTCCATTATTCCACTATCCCATTTATTCCGTTGCGCATTGATTCCGTTAACAATTCTTTTCACTCAAAATTACTTAGAATTTCACGAAGCTTGATCTCGTCATCATGTTCCACAAGAATTAGCTTCCGTTTTGAAGTCAATCCGGACTGAATATGGATTTTCGATTTAGGGACAGACAAACATTTCGAAAGATAACCAATCAACTCTTGGTTGGCTTTTCCATCCACAGGGGGCGCGGCCAATCGTATCTTTATGAAATCCCCTTCGAATCCTACAATTGCAGTTTTCGAAGCTCCCGGCACTACCTTGACCGAAATGACCAAGCCCTGTGGCTTTGTTATCAGTTTTACAGACATCTTTTACGCGTACCGTCTTTCGCCAAATATCGCCGTTCCCACTCGAACCAACGTAGCACCTTCTTCTATAGCAATCGGATAATCGTGGCTCATGCCCATCGAGAGTTCCTTCATGCCCACATTGGCTATCCGGAGACGATCGATCTCTGCAGAAAGCTCCCTTAGGCGACGGAAATAAGGCCGGACTTCCTGAGGGTTTTCAAAGAAAGGTGGTAATGTCATTAGCCCACGAACAGTCAGGTGCTGAAGCCTAGCAATTTGGTTGACCAGTGGCAGGAGGTCCTCTTCAGCAACCCCGGATTTGGTTCCCTCTTTTCCCAGATTGACTTGAATCAAGACCGGAATCACCTTGTCCAGAAGCTGACAAGATTGGTCGATTCTCCTAGCCAGCTCGAAACCGTCCAGGGTTTCAATCCAGTCAAAGGTTTCAACTGCTTTATTAACTTTGTTTTTCTGCAAGTGGCCGATGAGGTGAAATTCAAAAACACATCCCAATAATTGGGCTTTCTTCTCGGCACCTTCTTGGACTTTGTTTTCTCCTAAACAAGTAATCCCTGCCGCCAGGGCCTCTTTAATGCTTTCTGAGCCGACTGTTTTAGAGACGGCAACCAGCTTCACAGATTCGGCTTTTCGTCCGGATCTTTTTGCCGCCTCAACCATGGTTTCATAGACCTTTTGAACATTCTTGCCAATATCGACCTTGGTCTCCAAATTCATTGGCTTGTTCCCTCTGGACGACGGAAATCCTTTGACAGATCATTTTTCATCCCAATGTCACCAGCCAACCCCGGCAGCCTGAAGCAGCACTGTCTTCTCGGCGAGTCTGGAACCTGCGGTTGAGGCACTACTGGTTCCAGCAGCGCTCCGAAATGCCCATCATCTTATACCAGGTTAAACTAAATTCAAAGCGATCCACACGTCAGCTGACGCCCAGCCAGGTGACGAAATCGAGGGCGATGGGCATCAACCAGTCCTGCTGGCGACTGCCTTGTCCCGTGAGCGAGTTTCGTGTTATGTTGCTCTGACTTTGGATTGACCGAATCAGATAACAAGGCTGCCCTTCATGCTGGTTCTCGATTCTCGCTGAGAATACCCTTATGGCCCCATTTATTTCCTTCGAAGGCATAGACGGATCGGGCAAGACAACGCAAATCAAACTCCTGGAAAAATATCTGAAGTCACGAGATGTTCCGATGGTAGTCGCCCGCGAACCTGGTGGCACTGAAGTGGGCGAATCCATTCGCCAAGTGTTGCTTAAGTCGGGAAATACAGCGCTCAGACCTCTGAGTGAATTGTTATTGTATAACGCTTCACGCCATCAAAATCTTTACCAGAGAGTTCTGCCAGCGTTGGAAGCCGGATATTGGGTGTTGTCTGATCGTTATGTAGATGCCAGCATGGCCTACCAGGGTTATGGCAGAGGTGTTGACGTGTCGTTGATTGATCAACTCAACAACATGGTTATCAACCAGCATATGCCTAACTTAACAGTGCTGATTGACATGGATCCCGCCTTAGCTGTTTCAAGAGCTCAAGAACGCAACCGTCATGACAGTACTGATGAGGGAAGATTTGAGAGAGAATCCCTGGAGTTTTATCAACGTGTACGACAGGGGTACCTAGAAATTGCCGCGAATGATCCCCTCCGGGTTCGGGTTGTAAATGGGGACAAACCTATTGAAACGCTACACAGAGAAATTGTAAGCCTATTGAAGACATCGAAGATTGAAAGCGGATGTATTTAAAGCAGGCCTCTGTCGCAAAGTATAGCCCCTTAGCGGAACCGTTCCTCACATTTCGAACGGTGAAGTTATCTGCAGGCACCGGCCAGGAGTTAGTGAATTATGGGTCTGAATCAGTTTATTGGAAATACTCCAACTCTTGAAACGATAAAGAGACAGTTACAACAGGAACGTCTGCCGCACTCCATGCTATTTGTTGGAATGGAGGGAACCGGCAAACGTACCCTGGCTGACTTCATCGCCATGGCGCTAAATTGCCTTGAGGGAAAACTGGATTTCTGCGGTCAATGCCAAAGCTGCCGAAAGATCACTGAGAATTGTCATCCAGATGTGAAACATTACGAGCCGGAGGGTCAATTCATCAAGATTGGCCAAATGCGAGAGCTTAGCCGAGA
>QHZP01000101.1:16380-20403 GCA_003224715.1 Acidobacteriota bacterium
AGACCCTTTGAAGGAAAACGTCGTGTTTTCATTCTTGATGAGGCAGACAAAATGAACTTGGAATCTGCCAATTCCATTCTGAAGACTCTAGAGGAGCCTCCAGACAGCTCTCATCTCATTCTTGTTTCAAACCAGCCGAATGGGCTATTGACCACCGTTCGCTCACGTTGTCAAATTTATCGTTTTGGTCCGTTACCTCCTTCGGATATGGAGCAAGTCCTAATCGCAAAGCTAAGCCATTCCGAGGAGGATCTGTCATTGCTCTCTCGCATTTCTCAGGGCAGTATCGGTCGAGCCCTCAGCCTTGACCTCAAAGAATATAAAGACGCTCGTCAAGAGCTGTTCAATTTGCTAGAAGTATGCTCGCAGAATTTTCTCTACAGCAGGGCGGCGAAATCGATAGCTGCCCTGGCAAGAGAACCAGAAGCATTTGGAAACAAGGTGGAGATTCTATACTCCTTGCTCCATGACTTGTTCCTCTTGAAGGCGGACGCCAGTTCTGAACTGATCACTCACTGGGATATTAGAGGAAAACTCTTGAGTCTTTGCTGCAACTTCTCTTTTCAACAGATTGCTGACGGAACCAAGGCTCTGGACCACATAGAAACTGGTGTGAGGCGGAACATAAGTAAACCACTGGCTCTGGATCATTTCGTATTCCGACTCAGCGGTCAATTAACCAAACAGGATTGAGGTTGCAATGAAAAAGGGAGCCACTGGAAACAACATTGGTTGGCGCTCCCTTATAGTAACGGTAGTGAAAAGCAGGCGCAGAAGGGTCCCGTCCGGACCACAATAAACCAGGGAGTCCCCTAACAATAGGTTACAAAGTAATGCCTTCAGTTACAGATGGCGAAAGGTGGAGCGGTCACTCCCCGCGCGCTGAATGGATGGGCAAGGTAGCGTCTGTCCCATCCTCCTGTAAGTGAGAAGCTGTGAAAAAATTCGGAGGGAGCCTCCTGGCGAACCATCGCCCCCGCCCCGTGTGGCTCGGCGGGAGCCTCGCCCTCCCAATCTCCGCTGGTTTGAATTTTTTCACATCTTCTGACGCATTATAGGGACAAGAGATTTCTCCTTGTGGTGCAAACCGATTTGTGGTAGTTTGTTTTTACTTTGTAAAAGGTAAACTCGAAGGGGTTATCGGCCACCTGATGCCGAGTTCGGTTTCCCTGCAACCTGAGCCCAAAACCTAATAGTTAAATCCGCCCAAACACAAGCGAATGGCTCCGAATTACCAAAACGTGTCAATATTAATTTCTCGAATCTAAACCTTACTTAGGAGATCGGTTGTATCTCCTGATATTTTCCTGGTTGGCTTAAAAAAACAGTTTTTTCAACCGGGACAAAAGGCACATATGAAGAGAAAACCTGAGGAGGATTATCTCATGAATCGAAAGCTCATCCGACCTTCCCTGGCAGACATAAAAGATAGAATGACGGTACGTACTCAGAAGAAGAAACCAACTCCTCAAGAGCAAACCAATGCCGAGAGCTTCTATTATCTGAAACAGATGCAGAACAAGACCCCAATGGTGGTGGTTCTGCAGGATGGAGAACAATTGCGCGGAACGATTGAATGGTACGACAAGAGTTGCGTCAAGATAAATCGTGATGCGGAACCCAATCTCTTAGTTTTTAAACATTGCATTCGCTATATGTATAAGGAGAATGAAGACAAATCAAGTGACGAGTAAAAACTAGCTGAAAATAGTTGAAATTTCTGAGGACTGCAGCCCGGCATAGCGCCCTCACGAATCACACGAATTTGCACGAATCGGAGAACCCCCGCTCTAGTGCGCCTATGTGCTGTTTCTCGGGATGCAAAACAAAAGAAGTTATTCCATCATGATCGCTCCCCACGATAATCCTGCCTTCTTCCTGTGCTCCTGTTTTGTTTCCTTACTTTCTCGAACAAGCGGCTAAGAATATAAGATGACCCCCGTGCTCCGTTTATTAAACCGGGTGGTTTGGCTGACCTTTTTGCTGTTCCTCTGGTCCCAGATGAGTTGCGATGAGGAGATGGATTTAGGTCCTATTCCGCCCTTTACCCATGCTTTTGTCGCGAACCCAGGAACCAACTCGGTTTCGGTCATCGATTTGAACAATTTCAAAAATATCCAAACCATCCCAGTAGGCCAATCCCCCGCAGAAGTAATTGCCAGTCCGATTGACGATTTGGTGTTTGTCGCTAATCTGGCCTCGAGTTCTATCACTGTCATTGATTCGAACACCCATAAGGTCGTCAGAACGATCGTTGTTGGCAAGAGTCCCATGGATATTAAGTTTTCCTCTGACGGTCGGTATGCCTATGTCGCCTGCTATAGTTCAAATTTAATCTCCGTAATCGACTGCGAAACCCTTAGCGTGATCAGAAATATTCACACTCAGCGAGGTCCGATCAGCCTCC
The DNA here is from genome assembly GCA_003224715.1 of Acidobacteriota bacterium. Taxonomy (GTDB): domain Bacteria; phylum Acidobacteriota; class Terriglobia; order Versatilivoradales; family Versatilivoraceae; genus QHZQ01. The sequence goes on from QHZP01000101.1 coordinate 18,788, forward strand.
AGATTGCTGACCGGGAAAGACAAATCTGGGTAACCCAACACATTGACAACTCATTAGGCGTTATCGATCTGGATCACCATTCCCTGAAAGATTCCATACCACTTTCAAAAGGGCCGATGGATTCCGTGCTGCTGCCAGACCAATCCAGGATTTTTGTCAGCAACTCCTTGGAGGATAAGGTGAGCGTGGTGGATACTAGGACCCATAGAGTTTTGGAAACGCTACTGACGGGCAAAACACCTATCCAAATGGTTTTGAAACCCGATGGAGGAGAAATCTATGTGAACAACTTCGACGCGGACACAGTCTCCATCATAAACACCAGTAAAATTGAGATTAATGGTTCCTTTGCGGTTGGCAAGAACCCCATCCGAGGTGTTATTTCGCGAGACGCACAACGTTTGTACATAATCAATTATGGCTCTAATAGTATCTCTGTGCTTGAACTTCCGACCCGCCAGGTATTAGCCTCTATCCCAGTAGGTGTCCACCCGGAATCGTTATGTCTCACTCCAGACGATCAGTACCTGCTGGTCTCAAATTCCGGCTCTAACGATGTCTCGGTGATAAGAACCGATCTGGTCAATTTGGGAAACAATGCTCTGTTCACCGTCATCCCGGCAGGCGCCAATCCAGCGGCCATTGCCATAAAATGAGAGGGATTGTTCTACAAGCGCAATCCGTGTTCCACGTCCTTGGAGATACTCAACGTAGTTCGCCAGGCAATTCTTTTTGAAATTTAGGAAAGTGATAGAATAAGCCCCGCTTAGACCGGCGGCTCCTTAGTCAATCCGAGACATGACTTCGCTTACCCTTAAAGAACTCCTGCAGCGTGATCAAATATTGGTCGTGCCAGCATCTTATGACATGGTTTCGGCCAAATTAATCGAGCGGGCTGGATTTGAAGCGGTGTACCTTTCCGGATATGGGCACGCAGCTTCTCATCTGGGATTGCCCGATGCAGGACTGATCTCGTTCTCAGAAATGTTGGAAAGGCTTCATAATCTGGTGCGCAGCGTACAGATCCCTGTCCTGGCAGATGGCGATACTGGGTTTGGAGGTGCCATCAATGTGCGTCGGGCAGTCCAGGAATACGAATGGGCTGGTGCTCAAGCGATCCAGATTGAAGACCAGGAATTCCCCAAAAAATGCGGTCATACCCCTGGCAAACGTCTGGTCAAGGCTGAAGAAATGTTGAAGAAAATCGAAGCTGCCGAGGCTTCACGGCGCAGCCATAATTTCCTGATCATTGCTCGTACGGATGCTATCTCAGTTGAAGGAATCGATGAAGCCATCAGACGAGGGCAGCTCTACCAGTCAGCCGGCGCGGACATCATTTTTATTGAGTCTCCTACCACCGTTGAGCAAATCCAAAGAATTGCTAGTTCTTTCCAAAAGCCGCTCATGCTCAACCAGATTGAGGGCGGCCAGACTCCCACGCTGCCGGTCAGAGAACTTCAGGCCCTTGGTTACAAAATCGTCGCCTACGCTCTAACCGCGCTCATGGCTTCTGTCCGAGCCATGCAACGTACCTTAAGATTTCTCCATCAAGAAGGCGCAACCGATCAGTATCTCAACGATATTGCCTCTTTTGAAGAATTGGATGAACTCTTTGG
>QHZP01000544.1 GCA_003224715.1 Acidobacteriota bacterium
TGCCATGGCCGCAGCGCATCCCTGGATCGTGTGTCGCGCCAGCAGCAAGGCCGTCAGGCCGAGGAGGGTACAAACCAGCCAGGCATGGTCGAGTGCTGCTTTGGAAGAAAGGGCAGCAAACAGCAGGGTCGGCACAAGCGCCGCCGGCGAGTATCTGGGCCATGACCTATAGCGCACGAGCTGCCTGCCGCAGCCGTGGTCTTCAACCGCCATAAGAATACGGCCGGCCCCGAACAGGCCGCTCCGGACTTCCAGGTCCCAGCGGTCAAAATCGCCACCCCGCCGGACCACAGCGTCCCGTGCCCGGAGAGCTGCTTCCAGGGATTCGAGCCTCTCGTCTGGGGATTGCCAACGTTCGGTCCAGAGACTGAAGGTCTGGGGCCGCGGTAAAGAGCGGCAGACAGGACCCCGCCTCCGCCAGGGGCAAAGGCCATGACGCAAACGACCCCATAAACGACCCAACGGCTGGAGCAGGCAGAGAAATGCGATCAAGGCTCGAAACTTCAGGGAGACGATACCGCGTCGGTGCACGCTTCTCAGGGGAGTCCGGGCCGCGCTCACACCAGCCTGGACAAGAGGCGCGACAACAGCCAGGATAAGCAGCGGCGAGGCGAACAACAGCGGTCTCCAGAGAGCGCCCAGAGCCGTGAGCCCAACCAGGAAGAGGGTGGCGAGGTACCACTCGGGCATCGAGGGTAGCGACCACAGCCCACTTGTCCCAGGCTGGTACAGAGATTGAAACGGGGCACTACCCCAAATACCGTGATAGATCCGCCCTCCACAGCCTAGCAGATACATGAGCCCCTTAGCGTAGACGCGCCCGGCCCAGGTGAAATGGCCGACGGCATTGTATCGCTGGGGCCACTTGCGTTCCAGCATCGCCTCGGCCTTGCCGTACCCCAGTTGTTGCTTCCAATAGGTCCGTATTGAGTTGCGACGATGGTGCCAGACCATGGCGGCCGGGCTGAAACCCAATGTCTCACCTTGTTGCTGCAGCCGCCAGCACACGTCCACGTCGTCGCCAGCAACCCGGAATTGGGGGTCAAATCCGCTGTAAGGATGCAGCTCGACATGTGGTCTTTTTAAGTCACCGGCAATGCGGAGCCGGGGTTCAAATCCGCCGATCGCCTGCAAGCTGGCTTTGCGAAACGCCATGTTGCAGCCTGGGATATGCTCTGCTTCCCGGTCAGAAAGGAGAACGTGAGTGGGGTTGCCGGGCGCGTGGTCCACGCATTCGGCGACAGGCCCATCGCCCGGAGGCGCGATGTTAGGACCACCGACACCAGCGTGGCTGGTGCTTAGAAAGGTGAACGCCAGGTACGTGAGCCAGTGGGGATCGGGATAAGCATCGTCATCGATATAAGCCACGATCTCGCCCGTGGCGGCTTCCATGCCCGTATTGCGGGCATTGCTCAAGCCGCGATTCTCGGTGCTGATCACGCGGAAACCGTATCTACAGGCAAGGGCCGCGGTCCGATCAGTCGATCCGTCGTCGACGACGATGACTTCATAGTTGGGGTACTCCAGTTTAAGCAAGCCCTCGCAACAGTCACGGATGGTCCTGGCGCCGTTGTGGCTGCAAACGACCACGGAAATGCGAGGCCAGTTCAGGTTCGAAGGAAAGGGAATTTCGCTGAAGGCCTTCCGAACGGAGGCCAGGGCCGGCTTGGGGTTCCGGCCCGCATCCGTCAGGCCGAAAGCCCAATCATAGGCGTCAGCGCCGCCCCGATACCATTCGTCCGTCCAGGCATAGACAAAAACCCCAGCACAACCTGACCCGAAACTGGATCGCACCTGCCAGTCCAGCACGCGAGCCTGGTTGAATCTGCCGTTTCGAAGACTATCCAGCCCGACTTCGCTCATAATCAGCGGCCGATCGCCTGCCAGAATATGAAGCCGCGCCAGGTAAGCCTCAAAGCGTTCCTGTGACTCGAGGTAGACATTAAAACAGACAAAATCCAGAAAGGGGAGTTGCAAATACTCGGTGGTGGGATAGTTCACGTAAGTGACCAGGCCGTCAGGATCTTCGGCCTTGACCACCCGGTACAGTTGCGCCAGGTACCGTTCCACCTGACGCCGTCCGAGCCAGCGCGCGATCGGGGCGGGGATCTCGTTGCCGAGGGCGTAACAAAGAAGCGACGGGTGCCCGGCGCAAGCCCGTACCTTGGCGCGCACCAACTCCTGTATATTCGGGGCACTTTTCTTCTTGTCGATAAGGAAGCCGACATACTGTTCGGCTGATAGGCCCACCATGACGCGAAGACCATGCTTTTGCGCCATGTCCAGCACGCGGGGCGGCGGGACGTTGTAAATGCGGATCGTGTTGATGCCGTTGGCTGCCATCTTGGCAAAGTCTTGATCAATGAGCTTCAGATTGTGATACTCATTGCCATTGGCATCTGGCCGAAAGGTTCCGTAAGTCACTCCACGCACATAGAACTTCTCTTCCCCCAGGAAAAGAAATTTTCCCCTCACCGACGGCCGGCTAATTGCTCTGACCGCCGGCGATTCGAGGTGCTCTTTAAGTGCGGTCCCCATTTCTGAGCTTTGAACCATAAGGCCATTACCTCCTCGAGCTGTTCCTGATATGAAAAAAAAGAACCATTGACTAACTCCTAGCGAGCAACCTCAGACCGCCGAGAAGTGCTGTTCTGTTGGCAACTGACCCCTCACCCGGTCCGCCGTCCGGCGGGCCACCTCTCTCCCCACGGGAGAGGGGCGGGGGGTGGAGGGGGAGCTTGGATCTCGGCACAAATTTGACACCACCAAGTAACCCTAGCCGTGCGTGGTGTCGAAAAAGTTCACTAATCGATCACGCTTCTAAGCGGCCAGCGTCTAACCGCCTCACTGGCGCTGCGGCCGAAACTCGTGGGCTTCGACCGGTCAGCATTTCAGGGCGCAGCTCAGAATTTTGCCCAAGACGTGCTTGGCGTCAAAATAAGTCTCCGCGATTTGTCGGGCCGCCCGGCAATGCCGCTCGTAATCAGCATTCACGGCCGCCAGGGCCTCAGCGGCTTCTGCAAGTGTCGAGAAGCGAAACATGCCTTCGCCATTGGGCAGGAAAGCGCTGGACCCGGTATTCTGCACCACCACCGGCTTGCCGCTGGCCAAGTAGCACAGTGTCCTGTCGCTGACCCAGGCATTTTGAAACTTCAAGCACGAAGGCTTCGCGCAACTGAACTCGCCCCGGGAGGCCTGGATATATGATTGGTACAGCGCGGGAGTTTTGGTCAGCTCCCGTGAAGGACGGATGCGCCAGCCCAGCCCCTCCATGAGTTGCCGATCCGCCGCGTCCTGGTCCGTTCGCAAAAAGAGCGCCAAATCGAGTGCCTGCCG
>QHZP01000545.1:0-1131 GCA_003224715.1 Acidobacteriota bacterium
AAACAAAAACGTTCATGCCGAGATCAAGCTCCTGCTGAAAATTCTGGACGAAGGTTATAACAAAAAAGCCTGGCACGGCCCCAATTTGAGAGGATCGATCCGCGGCATCCCCGCCAGCGCGGCAGCCTGGAGGCCCGCTCCAGACCGACATAATATCTGGGAAATCGTGGTCCATGTGGCCTATTGGAAATATGCCGTCAGACGGAGATTGCGCGGAGATAAAAGAGGATCGTTTCCCCTTAAGGGCAGTAACTGGTTTCTCCTTCCGCGCGCACCGACTGAAGAGGCTTGGGGGCAAGATCTAGAGCTGTTGGCGCAGCAGCATCGGATGCTACTTGAAGCAGTGGCAGAGGTATCCCAGCACGAGCTGCACCGGCCGGCGCTTGGCAGTAAGACAAGTAACGCAACTCTTATCTACGGTATTGCCGCTCACGACATCTATCACGCCGGACAGATTCAATTGCTGAAGCGGCTGCAAGCCAATTAGGTTTGTCGGTAACCTTCTCCCAGGGATGTTACCCTTGTTCGTAGCTGACAGGGTCCCACGCCAAGTTTGTCACTGAAAAAGTAAGCTTTTTCAGCCCTTTTTTGTTAAGTAAATTCCCTTGCTCTGCCGATTCCCTTCCGGGGGTAATCAGTTATGATCAAAAGAATTATTTCAACTATCGGTTTAGGAAATTACTGGAATTATAAGAAAAAAAAGGGACTTCTTTGCGCCAATCTCCTGTTGGGAAGTTTAGCTCTGGCCGGTGTCCTGGTTCATCGCCGACTGACTGCTCCAGTGACTCCTGCTCTTTTACCGGCGGAGGTTAAAAAGGCGGAGCCGCCTCAGCCTTCGCCAGTTGAAAAATTTGCTGGTCAGATTGAAAAGAACATGACGCTCAGCGACATCCTCTCGGCCCACGATTTCCCCCAGCAACTTGTTCAAGAATTGGTTGTGGTTTCGAAACCCATCTATAACTTAAAAAAGCTGATCGTAGGCAATAAATTCGAGCTGGAACGGCTCGCCGATGGCACATTGACCCAGTTCTGCTATGAGGTTGACCTGAACAAAAATCTCAAGGTCTATCTTACCGAGGAAGGTTACAAGGCAGAGCTTGAACCAATCAAATATGAAACCCGCTCAGAGTT
>QHZP01000545.1:1138-4471 GCA_003224715.1 Acidobacteriota bacterium
CCACACCCTCAGTGAACTGAATGAACGAGATCAATTGGCGCTGGATTTGTCTGAAATCTTCTCCAGGGATATTGATTTCAACACGGACTTGCAGTTGGGAGATCATTTCAAATTAGTCGTGGAAAAGCAGTATCTAGACGGGAAGCTTGTTAGGTACGGCAAGATCCTGGCAGCTGAGTTTGCCAACAAGGATAGACTCTATTCGGCTTTCTTCTATACCGATGCAGAAGGACATTCAGATTATTACAATGCCGGCGGCCAATCCTTGAAACGGGATTTCTTGAAATCACCCATTAAGTTTTCTCGCATTAGTTCAGGATTTTCACGCAACCGGTTTCACCCTATCCTAAAAGCCTACCGTCCTCATTTGGGTGTTGACTATGCCGCTCCTGTGGGAACTCCGGTCGTTGCGGCAGGAAATGGTCACATTCAGTTTGCGGGTTGGAGGGGTGGTTTCGGACGTTTCATTCAAATTAGCCACGGCAACGGCTTAACGTCGATGTATGGTCACCTCTCCCGTTTTGCAGTTGGGATTCGAAACGGAACCAGCGTGAAACAAGGAGAGGTAATTGGATTTGTCGGAGCCTCAGGATTAGCCACGGGTCCTCATTTGGACTATCGAGTGACGCGCAATGACCGTTTTGTTAATCCCATTTCCATTAAGTTTGAGCCGTCGACCCCTGTAAAGCCACAGTATATGGCTGTGTTCCAGTCCCAAAGGGAAAAATGGCAGAACCAGCTCGCAGCTATCAGTGCTTCTCGCGAACCTCAGGTCGCTTCGGCGCAGAAAGCTAACTCCGATCCGGAATAGCCAAATAGCAAGGTACTTAAGAAAGGCACTGGCCTGCCTAAGCGTCCTGCCCCAGACTACGGAAGTACATGCTTCAACTCTTCCACAAAACGTTTCATTTCCTCTTCCGTTCCAATCGTAACGCGCATGTGGGTTGTTAAGGGGGCGAAGACTCTGCCAACGAAAACACTGCGTGCCCGCAAGGCATTCAGCACCGGGAAGACTTCTCGCCGCAGATCAATCATTAGAAAATTGGCCTGAGAGGGAATGCATTTTAGTCCAAGCCCTGCGACTTGCTCTTCAACGAAGCGCCTCGTTTGCGCGTTCAATTTTTGGTTCCGGCCTACAAATTCTTTATCATCCAGACTGGCCAAACCCGCCGCGACGGTCAACGCATTCATATTGAGCCAAATCTTAAAAGGTGACATGCGACCAATGAGATCCTCGCGGCCCACGGCGTATCCCAGGCGGAGGCCTGCCATTCCGTAAATTTTGGAAAAAGTTCGGGTAACGACTACCGCTTTGCCGGCCGCTGCAAAAGGAATCGAGGAAACATAGGAAGGATCATCCGCGTAATGGTAGTAGGCCTCATCAATGAGCACCGGAACATTCGTTGGCATAGAGGTCAAGAAGTCTGCCATTTCGTTCCCTGAGACCACTGTGGCTGTAGGGTTGTTAGGATTACAGATATAGACCAAACCAGTCTTATCGTTTACGGCTGCACGCATTCTTTTGAGATCATGCCGGTGCTGGCTGCTTAAGGGAACCCGGATGGTCTCGGCATTATAGACGGCCCCGTAGCGGGGAATGGCTTCATAAGTGGGCTGGCCAACAACAACATTCTTACCTGGTCCCAGAAATGCTTCTACTGCCATCTTCAGAATCTCGCTCGATCCATAACCGATTTCGATCATGCTTGAGCCTACTTGGTGATGTTGGCAAAGAGCGCGTTGGAGTTCGAAGGGATTGTGCACATAGCGGCCGGCCAGGGAAAAGCTGTTCTTCATGGCCATAATGGCCTTTTCCGAGGGGCCGTGAGGATTTTCATTGCTGTCGATATAGACGGGTAAGCTTGGGTTTGTCCTGGCGGCTGCCAAAGGCCCAACAGGTAAGAAGACCAGCCCGTTCGAGGCGACTGCTGTTTCAGCTGAAGGAGAAGGCAGCCCGGCCCAAATAACCCCCATCCCTGTTAATTCTAAGAACTTTCTACGAGAAGCAGCCGATCGATGTCGAGGCATGATTCCTCCTCTTTTGACTGTTGAGTGTTTAGAATAAGGAACTCTCAGGCATGATAGTATAAAGCCTATGAAGAAAGGGAAATTTCTGTCAACCCCTCACCTAACCTATTCTCCGGCAGCACTGCTGGCAATCTTCTCTATTTTGGCCTGGCCACAAAAAATAGTGGGGCAGCAGAAATCAGAGGAGAAGCCTTTTTCGTTAAAAGTAAACGTGGACCTGGTTGTCCTAAACGCCACGGTTGTGGATGACAAAGGCACTAACGTAACTAGTCTAAATCGTGATGATTTTTCAATTTACGAGGATGACGTGTTGCAGGATCTCTCCGACTTTCGTCCCGTCGAGGCGCCATTTCACCTCGTCCTGGTCTTAGACACTAGTATCAGTACACGAACCAGTTTAGGTTTGATCAAGAAAGCCGCCAGCAATTTTGCGGACGAGCTTCGTCCCGCCGACAGTATCGCAGTTGCGGAAATCAACTTTTTCGCCAAGCAGATCCAGAATTTTACCAGCAACCGGAAAACGGTAAAAAGGGCTATCCATGGCTTGTCCACTTTTCCCTATGGAGGATCCCGACTTTATGACGGAGTGGCCATAGCGGTAAAGCATTTGCAAGGGGTTGAGGGAGGACGTAAGGCTATTGTGATCCTGAGCGACGGAATGGAGAATTCCAGCAGCATCAAATTCGAAGACCTCCGCCACCTGTTGGCCCAGGGAGACGCGGTCTTTTACCCCATTACTATCCAGAATAAAGATCGCCAAAAGAATCTGTTAGAAAACTTCATCAGAACTGCAGACGCAACTAAGCCAGAGGTCGCACCTATTGTCAAGAATGCCAAAGAAAGCCTGTCAGTCTTAGAAGAAGTGTACCAGATCCAAACCGAGCGCTTGCAAACCCTGGCTGATGAGACTGGAGGAAAAATTTTCTTTGTCTCTGACTTAGCAGATCTGGCGGGTGAATATGCTAAAGTCGCTCAAGAGCTACGCAACACTTTCAGCCTAGCCTACTATTCCAAGAATACATGGCGAGACGGCACGATGCGCAAGATCCGTGTTGAGGCTAAGAACCCCAGCTATCATGTCCGCACCCGCTCCGCCTACTACGTCCCCAAGGAGTAGCAGATCATCCACCTCAGGCGAGGCGCTATCAACAGCCGGCTTTTTGCCCCTCGTGTCTTGCCAACAATTTCCAGGAACCAACTGCCGTTTTTAGGTTTGTCTGAATATCGGTGACCACCTTCTTACTCACCCGCTGGCTGAAAACGAAAATGCTGAGATCTGAGAGCCTTTTCTGATCCTCTCTCTGC
>QHZP01000546.1 GCA_003224715.1 Acidobacteriota bacterium
AACAGAACCATTGCCCAAACAATGATGAACTCTGTGCCACAAGCGTTTTCCTCGATCAGCACCTGCTGATCGGCGCAAAAACAGATCTGGACGATATTCTCGAAGCGGTGGCCAAGGTCCAGAAGCTGGCGGGGACCTTGTAGAATCGAATGATCGCGCAGCAGCCGACCACGTCCTTATGAGCCACCGACTGTCTAGCCTGACTCGACGAGACTTCTTAAGGACAACTTCTGCTCTGGCAGCCTCCCGTTTGTTAGCTGCAACTCCAACGGAGGCAAAATCTATACTCGACGTTCACCAGCATACCCGCTACGGCGGCGATGCGTCGAGACGCCGCTCTGACCAGCAACTTGTGGCCCACCAGGCTTACCACAAGGTGACCACGACAGTGTTGCAGGCTGGAGAGGGATGGATGCTTTCGGAGTGTGGCGATAACGCCAGTTGTGTAGCCCTGCAGGCCGACTATCCTGATCGATTTGTGCGCTTTGCCTGCGCTGATCCCGCTGAATCGAGGGCACTGGACGTGCTCCAAGGAAACGTCAAGCGCGGCGCGATTGGGTTTGGCGAACTGAAGTTTCCCGTGGCCATCGACTCGCCGGAAATGCATCGCGTCTATAAGCTGGCGGAGGAGTTAGGCGTTCCACTACTGATCCACTTCCAGTACGAAACCTACAACACAGGCATCGAACGCTTCGAGGCCGTGCTGAAAGCCTACCCCAAAGTCAATTTCATCGCCCATGCCCAAACGTGGTGGGGCAATATCAGCGTTGAACTGAATCCCCTCATCCTCTATCCCAAGGGTCCGGTTAAGCCAGGGGGACTGACGGACCGTCTTTTGGCTGACTATCCCAACATTTACGGAGACCTTGCGGCAGACTCAGGCCTTAACGCACTTACCCGAGACCCTGAATTCGCCCACGGTTTTGTGGAGCGCCATAGTCGCAAGCTGCTATGGGGAAGTGACTGCGATTGTCTGGACGGGAAAGGAACCGGCACTTCAGACGGATACTGCATCGCGGGACGCTCCCTCGCCGCGCTGCGCAAGCTTGTCCCAAGCGATGCCATGTTTCGCAGGATCGTCTATGAGAACGGCGCTGCCTTACTGGGCCTGAACCGGAAATAGTCCATCTTCACGGGCTGCCGGATTCCCAAACCCGACTGAACAAAATACAACAGCCTCCAAGCAGTCTTTGCGCAGCTCGACAGCGTGGGAGCTGTTCTCCGTTTTTGGGAGAATGCTTCAGAATTGCGAGGAATACTTCCGACAAAGCTCCCCGCTCAGATCGCAGGTCTTCCGATAGTACTGGCGCGCCTTGATCAGCTCGCCGCGCTTGCGGTATTGGAACGCGAGGTTCAGGTAAGCTGCGGCGTAATGCGGGTCGAGCTGAACGGCTTTTTCGTACGCCCTAACGGCCTGCTCCCCATCACCCGTCTCTGCATAAGCGATCCCTGCATAGTTGAATGCAATGGCGTCGTGGTAGCCGAGGCCCAGTGCGGCGTTGAAATCAACCAGCGCCTCGGGGTATCTCCTAAGCTTCGACAGGGCGATGCCGTGCTCGGCGCGCCCCTCAGCAAAGTCAGGGTGCTCGCGCGCAACCTCGGCGAGTTCCGACTCGGCTTCCTTATCTCGGTCTTCGCGCCAGTAGACCCTCGCCAGTTGCCGCCGGGCCAGGTAATTGCGCGGGTTGAGTTGCACGGCGTGTCGCAGGGCGTCGGCGGCCTCCCTGTTGTCAGCCAATTCGAACGCAGCGCGCCCGAGACCCAGCCAGGCTTGATCAAATGAAGGATTGAGCGCAACAGCTTTGCGGAATTCTTCGACTGCCGCTCTCGGCTTTCCCCAATTGAGCAGGTTTTCGCCACGGTCGAAAGCGACAATGTAGAGCCCGGGTTCGGACCGCTTGAGAGCCGTTAGGACCTCATCCGCTTCCGCAAACCGATTGAGGCTTCTGAGATCACGCGCATGGAGTACCTGGTTGAACACCAAGATTTTGTCCTTCGGGTCGGCGCGACTGACCCGGGAACCGCCACTCGCCGCAGGCGCTTGATAGCCAAGGTAACCAAGCGACTTCAGCTTTTCGAGGGTTTCGGGATCGAGCCGCGCGGCGCTTTGAGACACGCTCACGTTCGCGTAGCGTCCTTCGAGCATCTCGAGGGTCTCGCGGAGCGCGGCGGCAACGCTGGACTGGCTCGCCGCGAGATTGTTCTTTTCTTCCGGGTCCTTTGTGAGGTCATAGAGTTCCGGCCGAGGCGCGCCAATGTACTTAAACCGGGGTGCGATGACGGCGCGCAGTTCGTGCCAGCCGAAGGAGTTTCGCGGATAGTAAGACTCGCCGTAAACCGCCGCCGGGGAATGCCCGACCTGGCGCGGATACATCCAGGAGAGTGAGTGGCTCTGAAAGCTCCGGGTGGAATCCGGCGAAATTCGACACAATTCAGTGATGGTCGGAGCAAGATCCACGAGGCTCACCGGGTCCGTGACCACGCGTGAGGCCAACGTTGAACCAGGCGTCTTGAGGATCAGCGGGACGCGCAGCGTGGCGTTATAGATGAAAAACCCGTGCTCGGCTTCGCCGTGCTCGCCCAAGGACTCGCCGTGGTCGCTCGCGAGCACGATCAGGGTGTCGTCGTAAATCTTCAGCTGGCGCAGGTGGGCGACGAGTCTTCCTAGCTGGGCGTCATCAAACGCGATTTCGCCGTCATACAAGTGACCGGCGTAGCGGGTGAGGTAAGGCTCGCGTGGCCGATAAGGGCTGTGCGGGTCGTATAGATGAACCCAGAGAAAGAAGGGCCCATCGGGACGCGAATCAAGCCACGAGAGAGCGCGGTTCATGGTCCGGTCGCCGCGACGCTCGAGAAGAGATGGGTTCTTGTTCAGCCCCGTGTCCCGGTCGGTCTGATCGTCATAGACCTCAAAGCCGCGCGCGAGCCCCCACTTGGAGTTCAAGACGAAGGAGCTGACGAACGCCGCCGTCCGGTAGCCGTTCCCCCGTAGGATTTCGGCAAGCGTCGGGACCGTTGCGGGAAGACCGGTGGAGGTGACATCGCGCACGCCGCTGAACATCGGGTAGGTCCCCGTGAGGATGACAGCGTGAGAAGGAAGCGTGAGGGGCACCTGGGCATACGCCTGTTCGAAGCGAATCCCTTCTCTGGCCAGCTCGTCTATCGACGGCGTCTCAATCCGTCGATACCCGTAACAGGCGATGTGGTCGGCGCGCACCGTG
>QHZP01000102.1 GCA_003224715.1 Acidobacteriota bacterium
TGGCGGCTCCCACTTTAATGACCGCCACGCCGCCCACCAGCTTGGCCAGCCGCTCCTGCAGCTTCTCGCGATCGTAGTCGGAAGTGGTGTCTTCCACTTGAGCGCGCAACTGCTTCACCCGGCCTTGAATGTCGGCCGGTTTGCCGGCGCCTTCCACAATCGTTGTGTTATCTTTATCCACCGTGATCTTCTTGGCGCGGCCCAGGTCAGCCAGTTGAACGTTTTCCAGTTTGATTCCCAGGTCTTCACTGATCACTTTCCCACCGGTCAGAATGCCAATATCCTCCAACATGGCTTTGCGGCGATCGCCGAAGCCGGGGGCCTTGACGGCGGCGCAATTCAGCGTGCCACGCAGTTTGTTGACCACCAGGGTTGCCAGAGCCTCTCCTTCCACTTCTTCCGCCACAATGAGAAACGGCTTGCCGGTCTTGGCAATCTGTTCCAGCAAGGGAAGCAGGTCCTTCATGGAGCTGATTTTCTTCTCATGCAACAGGATAAAGGCGTTCTCCAGCACCGCCTCCATTCGCTCGGGATCCGTCACGAAGTAAGGGGAAAGATAACCGCGGTCGAACTGCATGCCTTCCACCACTTCAAGCGTCGTTTCAATGGTCTTGGCCTCTTCCACCGTGATGACTCCGTCCTTGCCAACCTTCTTCATGGCTTCGGAGATAATATTGCCAATGGTGGCATCGCCGTTGGCCGAGACGGTACCCACCTGGGCGATCATGTCTCCCTTGACCGGCTTGGCCACTTTCTTGATCTCTTCCACGATCAGTTCCACGGCCCGCTCGATCCCGCGCTTCAATGCCATCGGATTGGCCCCGGCGGCAACGGTCTTGACGCCTTCCCGGAAAATGGCCTGGGCCAGAACGGTGGCGGTGGTGGTGCCATCACCGGCCACATCGCTGGTCTTGGAAGCCACTTCGCGTAGCATCTGAGCGCCCGCGTTCTCCAGCGCGTCCTTAAGTTCAATTTCCTTTGCCACGGTCACGCCGTCTTTCGTGATGGTGGGGGAACCAAACTTCTTGTCGATAATTACATTCCGGCCCTTGGGTCCTAGGGTAATCCTGACGGCATCCGCCAATTGATTAACGCCCCTCAGAATAGCCTGCCGGGATTGTTCTCCATGAATAATTTGCTTTGCCATTTAAACCTCCTGGAATAAATGAGTGAGTTACAGTGCCTGTGATGGAAAAATTACTTGGAAACTTTTGATTTGGCCGACTCGGCCAAAATTCCCAAGACATCGTCTTCACGCACGATTAGGTATTCTTCACCGTCAACCTTGATCTCGGTTCCGGAATACTTCCCAAAGAGAACGTGATCGCCCTCTTTCACTTCCAGCTTCAGCTTGGTTCCATTCTCCAGAATCTTGCCATTGCCAACAGCCACCACCGCACCTTCCTGGGGCTTCTCTTTGGCGGTGTCGGGAATAATGATTCCACCCTTAACGCTTTCCTTCTCTTCGATCCGCTTGAGCAGAATGCGGTCATGCAGGGGTCTAACTTTCATTGCAGTATCTCCTTTCACATCAGGTTTGAGTCGCTCCCCCAAACGGGGAGCGTCATGTTTTCTCGTTGCTAGCACCTGCCAGTTAGGGGCGAAAGTTCGCCTTGTGGCTGGGTAGGTTTCATCAAGTCTTCCGAGGCTTGAGTCACTGCAAATTGAAAGGCCTTGCACTCGCCGTGGTGGTCAGGAACCGCCATCCTTACGGCCTTACAGCGACTCGGTTCTTGGTGTACGATTTGTTATCGATGGGACAGAGAGTGTCGGTGACCCCTTTAACACAGGTAAAGGAAACCAGAAAAGCCGCCAGGCAAACCCAATTTAGCCAGAGAAAGATTTTCGCAGAAAGCACAATGGGCACGACGGGATTGAAAAGCACGACAATGGCTAAAAATCCGGCCGCCCAAAAGTACTTGGCGGCGCGAACGGCCTGCCCAACAACCAGGAGGGCGGACACACAAACCACCATTTCCAACAATCCTTGGTAATTCTTGGCGAGGCGTAACCCCACCAGGAGCAACAGCGCAATGGAAACCCACTTCATGGTAACCTCGTTTCTTCTTGTATTTGGATTCCTCTTTCCGGGCCAGAGAGAGGGCGGACTTGGCCGCTCCACTGAGCGAAAAAGACCTGTTCCCTTCAGGCTGCGACGCGAGCTGGGATCTTGTGAAAGGTCGAGTTGCAGACTTCAGAGGTTTGAACTCGAGGAGTTCCCTCAACCACTCTCGCCAAGGCTCTCAACACTTCTGGATAGGTACCGTTGTTGTAAGCCTGCGCGTTCTCTTTCTGATCCCACAAGCTGATTCCCACCGCCTCCGTTCCGCCTGGGGCGACAAACGCAATTTCGTCCTGGAAGCCTTCCTGTTTTCGCAACAAGGGAATGACTTCTTTCTCGATGGTCTGCGTAAACTCCACCACGCTATTGGGCTTCAGACGAAAGTTCACAGTTCGAGCAAACATAGCAACCTCCTGGGTTGATGTCTAAGAAGTGTGACTTCAGATAACCCGACTTAGTTCAGGCGACCTGGAGGAGTGCCTTAGGAACTCATCTGGTTAATCAGAGTAGGTTAATTCACTTTAGTTGTCAAGCGAAATGTGAGAACATGAACAGATTAATTCAAATGAGTTAAGCAACGGGAGTTAAGTGGCTCTTTCTTTGGCGATCTAAGCAATCCAACGCCCTGCAGGTCTTCTAGGTAAAATGGCCGACCGGAGAGAATCCGTAGCCGACAATTACCGTCCTCTCGAGCTCAAGGAGGACTTTTCAAGGGGGAAGAGAGAAGATAGAGATCAACAGAATGAGAGTGGGTCTCAGAAAATATCGAAATGCTCCTGGTGTAGCAATGGATCACTCTTGATAATGACCTCTTTCTTCAGGGAAGACTCAATTTCATTAATTACAGACGCTTCATTGGTTTTCAGTACTTTCGCCACCTCCGGGTGAACTCGGAGGGTGATTTCCCTGTTTTCCAGAAATTTGGCCATTTTCTTGACCTCACCTTGAATTTCGTAACAAATTGTCTGGGGCGACTTCACCATTCCTGACCCGCCACACTCTGGACAGGGTTCACAAAGAACTTTCAGTAGGGATTGCTTGACCCGCTTCCGAGTAATTGCCACCAGCCCAAAGTCATTAAACTGAAGAATTTTGGAGGGAGACTTATCGAACCTCAGTGCCTCTTCCAAGGTTTGGGTGACCTTCTGGCGATTCTTTCTGTCCTCCATATCAATAAAGTCACAAACGATGATCCCACCAAGATCGCGCAGCCTGATTTGACGCGCAATTTCTTTGGCGGCTTCAATATTGGTTTTGACGATGGTATCTTCTAACTTATTTGATTTCCCCACATATTTGCCCGTGTTGACGTCGATTGCCACCAGAGCCTCAGCTTGATCGATGACAATATACCCTCCGGATTTGAGCCAGACCTTAGAACGCAGTGCCCTATCGATTTCCTCCTGAATCCCGAACTCTTCGAAAATGGGAGTTTCCTTCGTATAAAGTTTTACCCGATTCACCAGTGAAGGTTGAAAACGGTTAATGAATTCAACAATTCCGGCGTACTCGATTTCGTTATCAACACGAATGGCCGAAAACTCTCCCGAAAGCTGGTCTCGCAGTAGCCTCTGGATGAGATTCAGGTCCCGGTGTATAACCGCGGGAGCAGCTTTCTTCTCCGATTTGGATCTGATTTCGGCCCACAAGGCAGAAAGGTATTTGATGTCGGATTTGAATTCATCCTCGCCTTTGCTCTGGCCCGCGGTCCGGACAATAAAGCCGCCAGGCAGTCCTCCCCTGTTCTCCAGGATAATTCTCTTGAGGCGTTGACGCTCTTCATCAGATTCGATTTTGCGGGAGACACCGATGTGATCGACCGTAGGCATATAGACCAAATATCTGCCGGGAAGCGCAATATGAGACGTTATTCGAGCTCCTTTAGTTCCAAGCGGTTCTTTGGAGATCTGAACCAATATTTCCTGACCTTCTTTGAGCAAATCGCCTATTAGCGGAAAGTCAGCGGTTCCTTCCGAGCCGTTTCGGTTTTCGGCGGAATTTTGTTGACGCCTTCTCCGATCCATATTCCGGCGAAAGTATTTCGTAGTAGCTGGCGGATTGCGAAACTGAGCCTTTGTAAGCATGGGAGGAGTACTTGCAATGACCGGTGTTTCCCCGGCAGCCGCCATAGGGGACTGCGGTCGCATTGTTTGCCCAGAGATCTCTGGTTGGAGCATCTTCGCAGATTCCGGTGTCTCAGATGAGGAAATTAGAAGGGCTTCAGGCAATTTTTTTTCGGCGGGACCCTCAGCCGGAACAAGCTCGGGAGGAGAAGTTTCCAAAGTTGTGATCTTGCCTACAAGCGACGAAGTCAATAAAGACTTCGGACGCTCTGGTTCCGGCTTCTCGGCGATAACCTCATGGGCTATTACCAAGTCGCGCGAAGAGAAATTAGTTGTTAGTTGGGTGGTTTCCGCGTGGTTTTGTCGAGTCTCTGGAGTCAGCTGAGGACTGCTTTCAGCTATGCAAATGGGCAATGCCCCGCCAGACTCGTGGGAGCCGTCTGTATTTTTGAGATCGTCCGACGCAGCCAATTTACTTTCAGCTAATTTGCCGGTCTCACGGGGGCTAGCGGGGTGACTTTCACCTTCAGCCTCTATGATAATTGGACCGGTTGGTAGGTTCTGATATTTGGCAAGGGATTCACCAGGAAGGATGGAGGGAAGCTCTTGCAATTTGGGCGCAGGTTGATCACCGGCATTTTCCTGGCTGTTAGGACGAAGCTCAGAGGATGAAATTTCATCATACCTTTTCCCTCTCAGGCGATTGCGCCGAGACCTTCGTGAGCGCCCTCGCCGGTCGTGGTACTTGACCACGTTCGAAGCGAGCAAGCCTCCCTCGGAAGGCGCTGGCGGCACTTCCGGGCCAGCCTGAGCCTGTTCTTTGACCCCTTGTTCCAATTTGGCTACTTGCTCTTCAGCCGTAGAAACAATCTTGTCATATTCTTCGGTGTCTTCGAAGAAATCCGAGACGTACAGAAAAGCGTCTCGCTCTAAACCAATATCCACAAAAGCTGATTGCATTCCGGGAAGAACTTTGGTAACCCTGCCTTTGCAGATGCTTCCAACAATGCCATGTTCCTTACTCCTCTCGATGTAAATCTCCGTTACCTGATCATTTTCGAGGATAGCGGCTTTGGTTTCCTGCGAAGCCACTGAGATGACTAATTCTTTTGACATGTAAAACTCCTCCGTTGTGAGATCACAGAGGAGCTTGATCGGGGAAATGCGTGGGTGATCTTTTAGATCAAACTCTATCAATCCTGCCGAATTGATGAAATGGGATCAAATTGTGACTGTTGACCAAAACATCCCAAGCCCTACCTTGCCCCTTGAGGGCTCAAACGCCCTCGAGGAGCTACCGCCCAAGCTCTTTTTGCGTCTCATAGTGATTAAATAAAATGATTTTGAGGGATCCCTGCTTAGATATGGAAGAGGGGACCGTCTTGAAACACATAAAATCTGTGTGAAACTGCCAAACTTACGTTACTTTCCGGATTGAAGGAGCGAGAGTCAACTAATAGACAAATCGTCTCATCCGAACGTTAATGATAAGCCCCAAGAAAATAAATGTGGACAACACCGAAGATCCCCCATAACTCAACAAAGGCAACGGGATCCCCGTGATGGGCATAAGGCCCACAACCATTCCGACATTTTCCAAAATATGAAATAAGAATACGCTAACGGCCCCCAAGGTAATATAAATGCCAAGCTTGTCTCTTGCAGTTTGAGCGATATGGATGGACCTCATGACGATCAGGAAGTAAAAAAACAACGCAACGCCTGTGCCCACGAAGCCCAATTCTTCCCCGACAACAGAAAAGATAAAATCAGTATGTCGTTCTGGAAGGAACCCCAACTTTGTCTGACTTCCCTTACTAACCCCCTTCCCCCATAGGCCTCCCGACCCGACTGCAATCTTGGATTGGATCGAGTGATAGCCGCCCCGCAGCGGATCTTTTTCTGGCTCAAGAAATGTATAGATCCTCTCCTTTTGGTACCCCTTAAGATTATACCATCCCAGCCCCACGACCGAGACAGACAAAATTATAAAGAGCAGGATCCATTTTGGTCTTAGGCCTCCCAGAAACAAGCCTACCAGAGGAATAGGGATAAAGGTCAAGGCCGAACCTAAATCAGGCTGCATCAGCACCAGTAACACGGGGAGACCCACAATGCATGAAGCTTTGACAATATCAGTGGCCCTGAGAAATTCCGTTCGAATCTCACAAAGAAAACGGGCCAAAGAAAGCGTCACTGCGATTTTAACAAATTCCGAGGGTTGAATAGAGAACGCTCCTCCCAGGGAGATCCAGCTCTTACTTCCCGAGATCCTTTGGCCAAAAAGAAGGACAGCAATCAACGAGAGTAAGGCAAGGACGTAGAAATAAGGAACATTTTCGCCAAGCGTGTGGTAGTCCACACTCATCACAGCCAGCATCATTATCAGCCCGATAACTATCCAATAGATCTGTTTAATATAGAATTTTTCTGTCCTGTTATATTGGGTGGCGCTATGTATCTCCACAACACCGACTACTGCAATGGCGATTGCGAGCAAGAAAATAAACCAATCAAAATCCTTTAGATAAAATGAGGCTTTTCCAAACATGGAACTAATTTGACCTTGTAAGAATTACTTGGTCCATAGCAATTTGATGGCCTTCTTTGCGCTTTGTCTTCGCGTCGTAATACACCTGAAACATGTCATGAACAATGGGTGCTGCCGTTTCGCCGCCATGCCCTCCATGTTCGACAAAGACCGCTGCCGCAATCTCTACCAAGTGAAGCGGAGCAAAAGCTACGAACCATGCATTATCTTCAAATTCCGCTTTCGAGTCGACAGAAACCTTTAGATCTTTGCCAATGACTTGGGCTGTGCCGCTCTTGCCACAAACATCAAAACCCGGAATGGCCGCGCGACGGCCGGTGCCCCATTCATTGACCACACCCCATAATCCACGGCCCACGATATCAATGGTCTCTTCATTCAGACCAAACTTACTCTCGAAGGAAACGTTGACGGTTTTACCCCAACGCTTTAACTCGTTTCCTGAGACTACATGAGGAGTCTTAAAGACACCTCCCAGGGCTAATCCGCCAAAAGCCCGAGCGGTTTGGATTGGGGTCAAGGAAACATAACTTTGTCCGATGGCTACCGAGATGGTTTCGCCTGCGTACCACTCCGCTTTAAGAACTTTCTTTTTCCAAGCTGAAGAAGGGACCAGCCCAGTGTCTTCTCCAGCAAGATCTATCCCGGTTTTTTGACCCAATCCCATGTTTTGAGCATAATAGGCGATCTTGTCAATCCCCAATTTTTGCCCCAGGTGATAGAAGAACACATTGCAAGAATTAATGATGGCTTGGTGAAGGTTGACGCGACCATGGCCTTCCTTCTTCCAACAATGAAATGAGCGCCCATACATCACGGTGGATCCCGAGCAATAATCAGTGTATTCCGATGTCAGTATGCCTTCCTGAAGTCCGGCAATTGTCATAAAAATCTTGAATACGGATCCCGGCGGAAATCTACTTTGGATAGCCCGGTTTTGCATGGGATTCCTGGGATCATTAATCAGATCGTCCCACTCTTTCTTGCTAATACGGGAGGCAAAGCTATTGGGATCAAAAGCAGGACGACTCGCCAGTGCCAAGACTTCACCACTACGCGGGTCCAAAGCAATGGCTGCGCCCGCCCTTTCTTGAAACGCCTTTTCGGCGGCGCGCTGAATATCCAAATCGATGGTCAGGCGCAAGTCGTTTCCGGCCACGGGTTCAATAGACTCCAGCAGAGCCACGTCCTTGCCCCGACTGTCGACCACTACCTTTTTCTGTCCGTCAATTCCCGTCAGGATTTGATTGTATACTCGCTCTATACCAGCTTTGCCCACGATGTCACCCGGTTTACAATAGTCGAACTCGGGAGTGCCTAATTGCTTTTCTGATATTTCTCCCACGTAGCCCAGTAGGTGAGCTGCCAACTTTCCTTCCCGATAGAACCTTCTCGGCAGGCTAATTTCTTCTAAGGCAGGCAGTTCAAGGCGATGGGCTTTAATGAACGACAGATCTTTGATAGTGATGTCTTCTTTGATGGGAATGGGGAGGTAACTGGGGAGGTGACGATATTTTTCGAACTGGGACTCCAGGAACTTTTTGTCTAAGCTCAGTCCCTTGGCCAAGAGATCCAGCGAATTTTCTAGGAGTGGCCAATTCTCTCGGAGGACAATCAGAGTGAAGGAGGGCTGATTATCCACGAGGATCTGCCCGTTCCGGTCCAGAATTTTGCCTCGAGGTGCAACCAAAGGAATAGATCGAATCCTGTTTTTTTCTGCCAGCTCAATGTAATATTTGCTCTTGAGTAACTGCAAGTTCCACAAGCCAATCAGTAAGAAAAGAAATACCAAGACCGCTGCCACCTGAATGAAGGGGATTCTGGATTGGACGAATCTCTTGTCTTCGTAAAAATCTTTAAGATCCATGCCTACTCGTTTGGTGGCCTGACAATCTTGTCAAAAAGGTAAAAGAGGGGAAGCCCTACCAAGGCATTCACGATGCCACTCATTAAGAGCCGTCCGCCCTCGATAACCTCGTTTCGGTTCAAAACCATAATTCGCAATAGCAAGAAAAGTAAGGTGGCCAGGATCGAAGAAATAAATAAGAGCCCAAAGCGAGTCATCACGCGATCTATGGCAAATATTGAATTTGCCAGATAGGCAAGGCAACCAATGGAAATTTTAGTAAACCCATTCATTCCCAGCGCACTTAGAGAAAGACTGTCTTGCAAGAAGCCAATAGCGGATCCTGAAAAAATAGTCCAAAAGAGGCTTTCTTTAGCAATCGTTAAATAAATCACCGCGATCATGGGTAAATCCAACATGGCCAGCCGGGGAAAATACCATGTCAAGACCACTTGAAGTGGCACCATTAATAATATGATTAGGAGGACAGAAAAGGAGCGTAGGAAATTGACCATTCAGCTCCGAGGCTCCTTCTTGAGCACCAAGACTTCTTCTAGCTTTTGAATGTTCGCGGCTATAGTAATTTCCACATTTTGGAAGATCTGCTTTGTAGGCACAGCCGAGACCACGTAACCAACTAAGAGTCCCTTGGGATAGATTTGGTCAAGTCCAGAAGTCAGCACCTTTTCGCCAGCCACCACTTTCTCGTTAGTTCCAATGTAATCGATGGAGGCTTCTCTCTTCCCTCCACCCTTCAAAACTCCTTGGGCCCTGCTAGTTTCTAATAGTACTCCCGCCCCGCTGTCCGCGTCGGTAATCAGCTGAACGACGGCACTCTTCTTTGATGCGTGTACAACTCTCCCAACCACTCCGTCTACGCTGATGACAGCGCAGTCCTTAGTCACGCCCACATCCAAGCCTTGATCAATGATTCGAGAGTTGTACCATTGCGAAGAATCCCCACCGATGACTCTCGCTATAATAGCGGGAACTTCCAAATTGGCTTGCAGCTCATCAAGCACGTGTAATCGACCTAACTCCTTGATCTTTTCTTCATAAGAAATCAAAGTCTGCTGATATTCAGCCAGTTTGATTTTAAGTAAGAGATTCTCTTGCCTAGCTTCGCGCAAGTCAATATAGCCATGCCAGATTTTAGAAACAGAAGTGAGACTGCCTACGAGGCTCTTCAACATCGGAGAGGCTACATCCATGGCCCAGCTTCTAAGCAACGGGGTCGTCTGAACTCGCGTTGCTTGAGTGGATATAAGGACGAAGTGACCAAATAGTGCGATAATTAGAAGAATGAGCTCTTTGCTAGATAGCTGCTTCATGAAGGTTGGTCACTGAAGGTTAATCACTGCTTTTAGACTCTGGCGGAACCTCTCAACTCGATTGCCTGTTCCTCAAAATGAATCAATGGATATCTTCTTCAAAAGGTGAAAATCGCTTAACATCTTGCCGGTACCCAGCACCACCGAAGATAAAGGATCGTCTGCCAGGCTAACAGGTAGACTGGTTTCTTCACGGATTCGCTTGTCCAGATTTTTCAAAAGTGAACCTCCACCGGTAAGAACAATGCCTTTATCGACAATATCAGCGGAAAGCTCCGGGGGGGTCCTTTCCAAAGCAACCCTCACCGCGTTGACAATAGTGCCGACGCTTTCCGAGAGCGCTTCGCGGATTTCATCGTCCGTAATAACCAGAGTCTTGGGAATTCCTTCGATGAGATTCCTACCCTTGATTTCCATAGATAACGGTTCGTCCAGAGGATAGGCAGATCCGATTTCTATTTTGATTTGTTCCGCGGTTCGCTCTCCGATTAAGAGATTATACTTCCTCTTGATGTATTGAGTGATGGCGTCATCCATCTCGTTGCCTGCACAATGTCGGTGGTTCCGCCTCCGATGTCCACTACCATATTACCCGAGGGTTCCGTGATGGGTAAACCCGCCCCAATCGCCGCAACCATGGCCTGTTCAACCAGGTAGACTTCACTCGCTTTGGCCCGAAAAGCAGAATCAATAACAGCCCGCTTTTCCACCTGGGTAATCTCAGAGGGCACTCCAATTACGATTCTGGGATGTACGAGTAACTTCCGGCCGTGTGCTTTCTGGATGAAGTAGTTCAACATCTTTTCAGTGACTTTGAAGTCCGCGATAACCCCGTCTTTGAGGGGACGAATAGCTACAATATTCCCCGGAGTCCGACCTAGCATTTCTTTAGCTTCTTTCCCAACAGCCTCGATGTCACCAGTAATCTTGTTAATGGCCACAATCGAGGGTTCGTTCACAACAATTCCTTTACCTTTTGCGAAGACTAGAGAATTGGCAGTACCCAGGTCTATCGCCAAATCGCTTGAGAACAAATGGAAGAGAGATCGGATGTTCATTTGTTCAATCGCTCCTTAGGTATTTCCAATTATGAACATGAGTGAAGATTTGTTCAGTGGGCAAGCTAGTCTCTGGGCCTCCCTGGATTCGTTCCATACGTCTGGGGTCAATCCGTCCTTGTGATAGAGAAACACCTCAGATTAGTCAATATAAACTTCACGTTTGAGAGTTTTCGAATTACCGCTCCTATCCTGGGCCGTAATCGTTATGATGTTCTTCCCCTTATGCGGCAATGGAGAAGTGAAGTGCTTAAAAGTGCCATCAGCAGACATTAAGGGCACTGGTTCTTCGTTTATGACTACGGTGGCCCCGGGATCGGTTCTCCCTATGATCTCAAATATGTTTGAAATTCTTAATACCTGATCAACAGAAAGGAACAAATCCGACTCCCGGTCATAGGATGACCTATTTATTAGGGTGAACTTATTGGGATCACTTTCCCTGCTGCTCTTATTCTGGGCATCGATGGAACTAACCGCCCAATAGTAAGTGCCCTCGTCCAGACCGGAACTTAGATACGTGCTTCTCTGTTTTATCACTTCTTCTCTTAGAACTTTCGAGAAAACTGATGAATCGGAAATCCTAATTTTGTAAGAAACAGCTCCTGGGGCTGGGGACCAGGAAAACTCGACCTTGGTAGCCGCACCTTCATGTGCAATAACCGGCTTCACGTTGTTGGGCATAAGGAGTTCTGGAGGTGCTATTACTTTTTCTTTGATAAGTTTGGTCTCTTGAGCTGTCACGCTTTCATAAGGTCCTATCTGATAGGATTCAGCACCTTTGACCACTCTGGCGGAACCCTTATGTACCAAAAACTGGGCCGTCTTTAAAGCAGGATTGGACTCCACCGCCAGTCTTGACTCCTGGTTTACCAAAGCAGTTGCTGAGGCTGCAGTAACCACAGAAGTCGAAGTGCTTACCTCCCGTCGAGCTGTTGACAAATCAATTGAACCCGACGTGACACGTACTGAAACCTTTTTGGCAGAAGTCTGTGGATCCTCGGAGTTCTCTTGCACCACAATCAAAGAATCTGGCTTCATGAGGTAAGTCGTACCCTCGGGAAAGATGATGCGTGCATAAGAGTCAGAAGAAGTTTGAATATAATCGCCCGACTCCAGCACGGTCTGGGAATCCGCGGTGGACCATTGAATGGCGTCTGACTTCTTAACTTTTACGGTTCCAATGATGCTGACAAATCGGCCGCTCCTTAAAGTATTTCCCGCGCCGGGAGCGCCTTTTGCTTCCACTAACTGGTTGTATTTTCTTATCACATATTCTTTGAACAACGCAAACCCGCCCAGTGCTACGACCAACGAGATGGCCGAAATCGAAAGCATTAATTGCTTATAGGAAACCGTGAACCAGTATACTTCTAATTTTCTGGTTTTTCCGACCTTGGATTCCATAAAGAAGGTTTAATTTATTGACAGAACTAACACTTGCAGGCTTGTAATCTACCATAGCCTACCTTCATTCTTCAATCATTACTAATTTCGGTAAATTTGACCTAACTCTATATCAAAAAATCGCGGGACAATATTTTCGTTGCTTCAAGGTGGTATAATAATCTATCTTTTTTATCTTTTGAGCCTTGGAATAGTTATGACATGGGCAAGATAACAATTCTTAATCAAGGAGACTGAGTAGGAAAATGCTCTTAGACATTATGCGCCGGGAGAAGAAATTGCTTCTTGGATTGTTATTGGCGCCTCTGATTTTCGGTCTGGTAGCCTACTTAATTCCGGGACTGCCGGGAGGAGTTTGGGGGGGAACAGGCATCGATAGTTCCGTCATAGCAAAAGTGGGCAAAGCGGAAATATCTGCCGCCGCTTACAGAAATGCTTATCAAAGGTTCTTCAGAAATAACCGATTGCCTTATGATCGGCAGTTCCTGAAGACGCTTCAGATCGACCAGCAAATCCTTAGTCAACTCATTTCGAACGAACTGATGCTGTCTGAAGCAAAGAACTTGGGAATTGATGCTACGTCTAACGAGATCCAGCAAAGAATCTTATCGATGCCTTATTTCTTGGAAAACGGAAACTTTATCTTTAACCAATACGAAGTAATTCTTAGACAAAATGGAATGACGGTTCAAGAGTTTGAAGATAGAATTCGACTAGAGGTCATTCAAGACAAGTTAAGAAATCTGATTACCGATGCATTCTCAGTCAGCGACAAAGAAGCGGAGACGGATTATCGCAGTAAGAATGAAAAGGCGAGGGTGAGCTATGTTGTCTTCGAACCTGGGTTATTCACCAATTCTGTAGTTGTAGCAGAATCGGATCTTAAGACCTATTACGACAAGAATAAGGAAACCTATCGCGTCCCGGAACAGCGGAAAATAAGATATCTGTTATTGGAGACAGCTAAGATCCGAGATACGATGCGGGTCTCCGAAGAGGAATCGAAAGGCTTTTACCAGCAAAATCTTCAGAACTATCAACTTCCTGAACGAGTGCGAGCTGCTCATATACTTTTTAAAACCGAAGGAAAATCACCTGAGGAAGTAGAAAAAATCAGGAACAAAGCTACTGAGGTGCTTCTTCAGGCTAAGAAGGGTGAAGACTTTGCAACCCTAGCGAAGAAATATTCAGAAGATGGATCAGCTGCGAATGGCGGGGATTTGGGTTTCTTTGGAAGAGGTCAGATGGTATTGCCATTTGAGAATGCCGCTTTTACTTTGGGTGTCGGAGCTATCAGCGATTTGGTGACCACAAAATTTGGTTTCCACATTATTAAGGTGCTTGAGAAACAACCTGCTCATACTCAGGGATTTGATGAGGTAGCACATCTTATTCGGCCCAGCCTTTTACAGAGAAAGGCAGACCAAGCCACCCAGGAATTGGCTGATAGGGCCTTCAGCCGTATTCGCAACAATCAGAGCTTGGAACAGGTTTCCAGGGAGTTGGCTCTTCCGATTCAGGAAACCCCTTATTGCGCCCAAGGAGCGGCTATTCCCGGCATTGGAAGCTCTCCAGAGCTATCCTCCAAGGTTTTTGGGCTAAAGACTAAGGAAATTGGGTCGCCCGTCCGAGTTCCAAACGGTTTCGCTATTGCTCAGGTTATGGAGGTCCAGGCTCCACGCATACCAGAGCTGTCTGAGGTTCGGGCTAAGGTGGAGCAGGATCTTAAAGCGTTTAGGGCAGTTGATATCGCGAAATCAAAGGCAGAAGAATTTGTGGACAAGGTCAGAGCAGGGGCCAACTTTGAAACACTGGCAAAGTCTTACGGTGTTACCGCTAAATCCAGTGAAGATTTCACTCGAAACGGGACTATGGCTGAATTAGGGTCAACTGCTCCTATTGAGGGTTTCGCGTTCTCCGCGAACTTGGGGGATGTGAATCAGCCTGTACAGATCGGTCAGAAACAGGCAGTTGTACAATTAAAAGGGAGAAATCCCATCAGCCCTGAGGAATTTGCTAAGGTCAAAAACAACATTCGCGAGTCCCTGCTAAGCCAGAAAAAGGAACAGGTCTTCCAAGCCCACGTGGAGCATTTAAGAGATAAGATGATGAAGGCTGGAAAAATCAAAATAAACGATGCTTTGTTTGCTGAAATCTCACGTAGATTTTGAGACCTCTGAACGCTATTCATGTCGCATTAAGAACCGCTCAGCCTGAATGGCTAAACAGTGCCCGACTTGTCAACAACTCCTGGATGAAAGCGCTCGTTTCTGTCCTATCTGTGGGACTCAAGTTAGTCAGATCAAATCTTTAGACTCCCCTGTAGAAATAGGAGAAGACCTACTCCCCCCACCGTTAATCCCAAAGACTCTCAACTCATCCCATTCTTCTGTTGCTGAGCCACCAGGTTTGTCCAGACAGCCTGGCTTGATCAAACCCGCTGTCTTGGCAGGGGTAATCTTGGGAGTGGCATCTGCCTTGCCTTTTATCAAGTGTTGCTGCTGGCTATGGGTAGTAGTTTCGGGGGTGCTTGCCGTATATTTCTATCGACATGAAAGCGACCTAGAGGTTACGGCGGCCAGGGGGGCTCAATTGGGTCTGTTGACCGGCCTCTTCGGGGCCCTTTCTTGGGAAGTGTTAGATCTACCCATCTCTTACATTTACGGCCCTGAAAGAGTACGGCAGCTCCAGGATCTGGTTGAGCGTACCCACAATTTGCCCGCCGAAAGCTTGCAGGCGTTTCACTGGATAATGGAACTCTTAAACCAGCCCTTTCACCCAATCGTAATCCTATTTGGCATCTTAAGTAAGCTGTTCATCTGTGGAGTGTTCACCACCCTTGGGGGAATTCTTGGAGTCGCCTTTTTTGGCAAGGGGAAATCGCCTTCCCGTTAGGCCTCTGTTCGTTAGTAACTTGCTTCTGAAGGTTCAAATTCCCCTGCCAGTTCTCAATGAACATCCAATCTCGCTTCTGATAAGGGATTGCGGTCATTTTTCAGCTTGACTTTTTAATGTTTGGATTTTAGATATACACATCTTTTGGCAAGTCTGACAAGAATCAACACAGAGGAAAGCACAAGTATTTTTGCTTGGCAGACAGATGAGGCTCCTTATTCGACATTAGTCCTTGGAAGAGTCCGATTTGTTCGTCTTGGTGGCCCTCTCGAAGCCCAGCTTTTGGTCAAGGTTAAGACGAAGACGTGATGATAGGGGAATGGATTTGCTTTAAGAGTTCAGATGGGGAGAGAACCTAAGACTATGTATTTTCATCTTAAGGAGGATAGAGCGTGAATATAGAAGAGACGGAAAAACCTGCTGGGACCCCGGATAGTGCAAGTGAGACTACGGATGCCAGTGCAACAGCCGCCGAAGCTCCTGCTGCTCGGCCCATGCAAGCTCCAGCTGCCCCTGTACCCGCCGAGGTTTTGCCAAGTCCAGCTCCAGCGACACGTGCGAAACCAAAAAAAAGGGTGGCGACTTCCCAAGCAAAGGCTAGACCGAAAGCCAAACGCGCATCCAGAGCGGCAAAAACCGCGAAACTGGCGGCGGGCAAACGTGTAGCTAAGAAGGCCAAGCCGATGGCGAAGAAAGCAAAAATGTCCTCGAAGGCCAGAACTGCAAGGAAAACGGCCAAGAGAGCTTCCAAGAAGTCAGCCAAGAAAAAGTAGGAGACTTGACCCAGAGGATCCCAAATGAGTGAGCCTGCCTTAAAATCTCAGGGCAGGCTTTTTTGTTGGGAAGTGGCTCACCACATAATTTTCTGACTCGCGGCACCCGGCCCAATGCTCCGGTCCTTAAGTTGGAGCTACTTGGAATTTTGCCTTGCAGCGATACCTCCAGCCCACTCGGTTCAACCCTCCCCAGCCTCTTCAGTTCATAGACAAATGAATAAAGT
This sequence comes from Acidobacteriota bacterium, assembly GCA_003224715.1. GTDB lineage: Bacteria > Acidobacteriota > Terriglobia > Versatilivoradales > Versatilivoraceae > QHZQ01. The sequence continues at coordinate 16,214 of QHZP01000102.1, forward strand.
TCGTCTATAATTTCCACCTTTGCACATTGCTCAGAACGCTGATAGAGAGCGAGATGTTGGACCTGAAGAACACTGTTAACCTGCCCAAGACTAATTTCCCCATGAAGGCGAGCCTGCCATCCTCCGAGCCGCAAATTTTGAAGAGATGGGAGGGGCTAGATCTTTATCAACGGATTCGGCAGTGTCGGTCCGACGCACCGGTTTTCACCCTTCATGATGGCCCTCCGTACGCTAACGGGAATATCCATTTGGGTCATGCTGAGAATAAAATCCTGAAGGATTTCATCGTGAAATCTCGGACCATGGCCGGTTTCAATGCCCCTTACATACCAGGATGGGATTGCCATGGCCTGCCAATCGAAATTAAGGTGGAACAGAATCTGGGAAAAAAGAAAGCTTCCATGAGCGTGGCAGAGATTCGCCAGGAGTGCCGGAATTACGCAGACAGATTTGTGGAGCTGCAGCGGCAGGAATTCAAGCGTTTGGGTATTTTGGGGGAATGGGAAGCACCTTATCTAACAATGAGCCCTGAATACGAGGCAGCGATTGTTCGAACTTTTGGAAAGTTTGTGGAAAAGGGATTGGTATATAAGGGCCTTAAACCGGTTCATTGGTGTATTTCTTGCGAAACAGCTCTAGCTGAAGCGGAGGTTGAGTATGAAAATCATACATCCCCTTCGGTCTACGTGAAGTTTCCCCTCGACAGCGACCCATCGTCTATCGATCCTGCGCTTAAGGGTAAGAAAGTTTTTGTCATTGTCTGGACCACCACACCTTGGACATTACCTGCCAATCAGGCAATTGCTTTTAATCCCAATCTAGAATACTCGGCCATCGAAACTCGAGGGGAAGTGTATATTATTGCTTCAGATCTAGTGGACCCGACAGCCCTGAAATGCAATTTCAAACCTGAAAAAACTCTGGCGCGCTTTCGGGGCTCTCGTTTGGAGGGTCTTCAGGCTACACATCCTTTCTTGCAAAGAAATTCTCTCTTTGTTCTGGGCGACCATGTAACCTTAGATCAAGGCACCGGATGTGTGCACACCGCTCCTGGCCATGGACACGAAGATTACACGATTGGCAAAGCCTATGGACTCGAGATTTACTGCCCCGTGAATAGCCGGGGACAATTCGTGGAAGGAACGGAGTACGTGGCGGGACTGAATGTCTTTCGGGCCAATGAGCCCATAGTGGAACTGCTCAGGACTCGTGGCGCTCTGCTGGCTGTCGAAAAACTAAGTCACTCTTACCCCCATTGTTGGCGTTGTCACAATCCTGTCATTTTTCGTGCCACTCCCCAGTGGTTTATTTCGCTGGACCAGGGAGAGCTGCGAAAGCATTCTGTGGAGGCAATTAGGCAGGTACGCTGGATACCCGAGTGGGGTGAGGAGCGTATCTCCAACATGATCGCTAATCGCCCTGACTGGGTAATATCCCGCCAGCGGGCTTGGGGTGTACCAATCACAGTCTTTTATTGTGAGCAGTGCAATGAAACCATTCTAGACAAAAGGATCACCGATCATGTCGCCTCCCTCTTTGAAGAAAGCGGTTCAGACACCTGGTTCCAACGGAAGTCAGAAGAACTCCTGCCGCCTAACACTCACTGTCCCAAGTGCAGTTCCGAAAAGCTCCGCAAGGAGACTGATATCTTGGACGTTTGGTTTGATTCAGGTTCCAGTCACGAAGCAGTGCTGGGAAAACGTCGAGATGTCCCATGGCCTGCCGACGTTTACATCGAAGGTAGCGACCAGTACCGTGGTTGGTTCCAGAGTTCTTTGCTAGTGGGGGTCGCTGTACGTGGGATCGCTCCCTATCGCCAGGTGTTAACTCATGGCTGGACTTTGGATGCTGAAGGAAAAGCGATGTCGAAGTCCCTGGGCAATGTCATCGAACCTCAAACCATTGTTGAATCCAGCGGGGCTGAGATCTTACGTCTCTGGGTTGCTGCCAGCGACTTTAAAGAAGACGTCCGAATCTCCAAGGATATGCTGAGCCGGCTGTCCGAGGCCTATCGAAAGTTTCGTAATACGGCGCGATTTGTCTTGGGCAATATCTCTGATTTTTCTCCACTTCAAGATGCACTTCCTCCTGAGGCTCTCTCCGAAGTCGATCAGTGGGCCTTGATGCAAACCTCTCGGCTTTTGAAGCAAATCTATAAATGGTATGAGGACTACGAATTCCATCGTATTTACCACGCTGCTTATGATTTTGTTACCGTCGACATGAGTGCGTTTTACTTCGATATCCTGAAGGATCGCCTGTATACGGCGTCTCCAAAATCAAAGTTGCGGAGGTCCTCTCAAACTGCTCTTTACCGGATTCTCGATGCCTTAACAAGGGTTCTGGCTCCCATTTACAGCTTCACCTGTGACGAGATATGGCAACACCTGCCCGACAAGGGAGAGCGCCCGGAAAGTGTGCACATGGCCACCTTTGTTCCCTCAGAGCATTTGATTGCAGGCTTTTCCCAGGAAACCTTGCAACGGCTAAAGAATTGGGAGCAGCTTATTGAAATTCGATCCGAGGTATTGAAAACCTTGGAAAAGGCCCGCAAGGACAGGTTCATTGGTAATTCGCTGGAAGCCAAAGTTAAGTTAAATCCTGGAAGTAAATATCTTGAACTCTTGAGAACCTATCAGAATTTCTTGCCAACTTTGTTTATCGTCTCACAGGTTGAGATAGACGAAAACTTGCCTGCGGGAAAATACTTTCATGAGACTGATGCATTAGGCGTCTCGGTTTTGCGCGCCGATGGAGTGAAATGTGAGCGTTGCTGGAACTATTCGACAGACGTCGGCAAAGATAGGGATTTTGAGACCGTTTGCCAGAAATGTTCTGCTGCACTCAGAGAGACAGCAATTTAAACGGTCAAAGACCTCGATGCGAAGCATGCTTGGCCGTCCCTAAGGTGATTACAACATTTGAATGAGCCGATATCGCTATTTTCTCATCGCCGTTATAGTATTTTTGCTGGATCGATTTTCCAAGATTTTGGTAGAAAGGCATCTGCCACCGCATCAATTCAGAACGATCATCCCCGGCACCCTGGAGCTTACTCATTCTCGGAATACAGGCGTCGCCTTTGGCTTCTTTGCTAATAGCGATCCTTCTTGGCTTCCTTATCTATTGACAATTATTTCATCCGTGGCGCTTCTTGTTATCCTGGTATTCTCCTTGAGACAGTCAATCAGAGATTGGAAATTACAATTGGGATTGATGTTGGTCCTGGGAGGAGCGGCAGGCAACCTATACGATCGAGTTCATTATGGTTTTGTGATCGATTTCATAGAGGTTTACTATCGAAGTTTTCATTGGCCAACCTTTAATCTGGCCGACAGCTCTATTTCCATAGGGATTGGCCTGCTGTTGGTGGAGACTCTTTTTGAGAAGTCTCGGTCAGATCAGAGGACCTAATTGTGTTCCCAAAACTCTTCGAATATCATTGGCTGGTGGTCCATTCCTATGGGCTTCTTCTGGCGCTTGCCTTCATCATAGGCCTTTACATTAGCGCCAAAGCCGCCAGTCAAGAGCATTTGGACAAGGCCAAGATTTATGATTTAGGTCTTTACATAGCCATTAGCTCGTTACTGGGTGCCAAGCTCATGCTTTTCGTTACAGATTTTGAATATTACTCACAAAATCCAGGAGAGGTTTTTTCTTTGGCAACTCTCCGATCTGGCGGCGTTTATTACGGTGGGTTTATCCTGGCAGTCATTGTAGGAATCTCGTTCACTAGATATCAACGCTTACCTGTTTGGAAGGTTGCCGACATATTTTCCCCAGGCATTGCTCTTGGTCAATCTATCGGAAGGCTAGGTTGCTTTGCGGCTGGTTGCTGTTATGGAAAACCGACCAAGCTTCCCCTCGGTGTTATTTTCCAAGATCCCTATAGTCACGAAACTGTGGGTGTCCCCCTGATGATTCCATTACACCCCACCCAACTATATGAAGCGGCCTGGAACGCAATCATCTTTGTGATCCTTTGGCTGAGTTTGAAGTCGAAGAAGTTTGACGGCCAAGTTTTCATTTTTTACTTGGTTCTTTACTCCCCTGTTCGCTTCCTTATTGAGTTCCTGCGCGGGGACGCTGACCGCGGATTCCTGTTCAACGGTCTGCTTTCTACCTCCCAATTTATTAGCCTTGCCCTTTTGGTTGTGGCTGGGATGCTCTTCTTGATCCTAAAACCCGCCGTGCAGGAGAAATCTGCATAAGCCAAAGGCCAAAATGAGTCCCCTATGTCTCCTTCCCCATGCAACGAAATGAATCAAAGTTCCATCAACACCTTCCTTCCGCAACAAAGTGACGACCACAAACGCCTGGATAGATTCCTGAGCGAAAAACTGCCTGACAAAAGCAGAACGCAGATTCAGAAGATGATCGAGGAGCATAACATTCTAGTAGAGGGCCGGCCCGCAAAAACCAGCTATAAGATCCGAGCTGGCGAAAGGATCCAGGTGGCTCGGTTCGAGCGACCTGGTACTTCCCTCGTAGCCGAACCCATTCCACTGGAAATTGTCTATGAGGACGAGGACCTTGCGATCATTAGCAAACCGGCGGGAATGGTGGTTCACAACGGTAGCGGCGTCCACTCCGGAACTCTCGTGAATGCGTTGCTCTTTCATTTCAAAGAACTCTCTGAATGGAAAGGCAACGACCGGCCCGGCATTGTGCATCGCTTGGACAAACAGACTTCCGGGTTAATCGTCGTGGCCAAAAACCACCTTTGCCATCAAAAACTCTCTCAACAATTTCAGAGCCGCGAGGTCATCAAGAAATACATTGCTCTAGTCCATGGAAACCTGGAAAGAGGTTCGGGAGAAATCAACAAACCAATTGGCCGAGATCGCATCCACAGAATTAAGATGACAACACGAGGAGAACGGTCGCGTGAAGCTCACACGCGTTATCAAGTGTTAGAAAAGTTTCCAAAATTCACTCTGGTTGAACTTTGCATTAAAACTGGCAGAACCCATCAGATCCGGGTACATCTTAGCTCGATCGGACATCCAGTCGTGGGCGACACCCTTTATGGTGCACCTGCTCGAATAACCCTGGATCGAAATCGCAGCGGTTTGCCAACCCTGAATAGGAATTTCTTGCATGCTGCCTCGCTTGAATTCTGGCATCCTCGTACTCGAATCCGCTTGAGATTCTCAGCGGGCTTGCCAGAAGAGCTGAGAGTTTTCCTGTCACAGATAGGTCAGTCCGGCCCGCCAACTTCTTAATGATCTAAGGGGCGCTGAAATAACTCTGCAACTCTACCTGTCCCACTTCTCAAAGTTGACGGGAATTCTTAGTGGCTCTATAATTTTCGCTGCATCGAAATCGATTTTTTTGGAGAGATGTCTTAGGAATGAAATTGAGAGAGAAAATAGTCCCCCATTTGTTCCTCCCGGCCCTATTCATTTTAGCGCCCACGACCGACTTTTCTCAGTTCACGCCAAGCTCCCTGCCCACATCGGATCGAACCGAACGTAAACTTAAGGTTGAGGTCGAACTGGTGAACGTCTCCTGTTCGGTCAGAGACAAAAAAGGTAAGCTGGTAACCAACCTTAATAAAGAAAATTTCAAAATTTACGAGAACAGCAAGGCGCAAGAAATTACAAATTTTGCCCGTGAAACCAATCAGGCTCTGACGATAGCTGTCCTGATCGACACCAGCACTAGCATTCGTGATAAATTCAAATTCGAACAAGAAGCGGCCATCGATTTTTTTCATACGACGATCCGTCGCAAAAAGGACAAAGCCTTGCTGTTAACTTTTGATTCCACGATCGACCTTCTGCAGGATTTTACGGATGATCCGGACCAATTAACTAAAGCCGTCAGAGCACTCAAACCCGGGGGCGGAACAAAAATGTTTGATGCCATTTTTCACTGTCGGGAGAAAATGGGGGGTCAGATCGAAAGTAGGAAGGTCGTGGTGTTGATTAGCGACGGCGATGATAATTTGAGCCTGGAGTCGCTGGACTCGACTCTGGAAACAGCTCAAAGGGCGGATGTTTCAATTTTCACTATCAGCACAAATTCGAGTGCCTTTTTTGGAATGTCCTCACCCAAGAATGATAAGATTCTTAAGAGGCTGGCAGATGAAACAGGCGGAAGAGCCTTCTTCCCACTGAAGGCCGAAGATCTGGCGCAGAGCTTTCAAGATATTAGCGAGGAATTAAGGAGCCAATACTCACTCGCTTATCGTTCTACAAATACCAACCGGGATGGGTCTTTTCGCGCCATCAAGATAGACACGGATCACAAAGACTTGAAGGTTAGAACTCGCAAAGGATATTATGGACCCAGAGGCTAGCCTCGGTTGTTGTCTTCCTATTTGCTCTGCAGCCAGAAAAGAACAAGCACCAAGAGTCCCGCCAATATAATAAGAAAAGGGATCCAATTTCTTGGACGAGGAGAGCTGAATGCAAAAGTCGGAACCGCTGTCTCTCCTGTCCCGGGTTTCGCTCTACTGGCCGGGCGAATAGCAGGTTCCACCCCTGCCTTTGTGTCAGGACTCGCTGTATCAGAATCGAGCTCCATAATCTCGGGCCATGCCTCCGACATATTGCTCGACAACCCTTCCAATCCCATCGTGGTTTCAAACTCTAAAACATTTTGTCCATCGCTGCTTAATTCAGCTTCAATTGCCTGCGCAACCTGCTGATCGCGGAGTCTGGTTTCTAAATCCAAATCTATCCGAACCGCATCCAACACGACTCCTAACTCATCTTCGTCTCCCGGTGAGAGCAGCTTGGCGTCATTCAAATCTCTCTTTAGAACACTGGGTCCTGTCTCATAGATGTTATTTTTTCCCAATCCTTTGTTGTGGTCACCTTCCAAAAGGGGCTCAATTTGTAACAGATCATCAGTGGTTGATTGTTGCACTTCATTTGTCAGCCGAGCAGGCTGTTTATAGGGAATCTCAGTAAACAAGCTTTTGATCACTTTTAGCATTTGCCATTTGGCGAGCGGCTTCTCCAAGAAATCGACAGCCCCACATCCGATTATGGCTTCTTTCCGGTACTTCTCCGCTTTGTAAATTCCTGAGAACATGATCACGGGTCTGATTTCCCCGTGTTCCCCACTAGTGATTTTCTTGCACAATTCGAACCCATTGAGCTTGGGCAGGAGAGCAGAGGTCAAAACCAGATCAGGGTTTTTTGTCTCAAAGATTTCCAGCGCTTGATTTCCATCATAGGCCATCAGAATTGTAAAATGCTCGTCTTTGAGAAATTGTTGAATTTCGTCGAGGGATTTTTGTTCGTAATCTACTACCAGAATTTTTTTATTCATTCAATATTCCTGAATCCTGTTCCAACCGTTTCTCGGACCGCATTATTCCACGGACTCAATAACTCTGCTCGATGGTTCATTCCGACATGATCGATTTCCTAATCGGTCACATTGTCCCCAGACTTTATATCTCCTTTCTTCATGTTTGACTTACGGACAAAGAAACAGTGCTGAAGTTCGCCGTTACGACCGTTGGAGAAGGCATACAACGCCGTCAGCCTCCCTTTTTGTTTCTCTGTCTAGAACTTATGCGTGAGGGCTATGATATGATATTTTTTGTCTTGCACTTACTAAAGCCCAAGCACTCACACCTCAAAATAAGGTCTCGACTCTGGTGTGAGGCACACTTTAAAGACAACTTGTGGCTACCAGAAAACTCTTCAAATTCTTTTTTGTGTTAATCGCTTGCATTTCATTTGGCAGACGGATTTTGGCGCAAGACTTAAGCCAGGCGAAAGACCATGATTTTAGCCTGAAGATCCCAGTTGAGTTAGTACTCGTTCCCGTCACCGTGGAAGACAAAGACGGCAAGCTACTTGATAATCTGCAAAAGGACGATTTCGAAGTGCGCGAAGAGGGAACCGTGCAAAATCTTAAACTCTTTTCAACCGATCCCTTTCCGTTGTCGGTCGCTATTTTACTAGATAGATCAACTGACTCTCGAACCCAGTCCACCATTAAGGAGACTCTACTTCCTCTGATTGAGTCCTTCAGCCTGTTTGATGAGATAGCTCTCTTCGAATTTGAAAACACTACGGACAAAATGCAGGATTTTACCTTTGATAAAGATCAAATTCTGAAGGCGTTCAAAAATATCAGCTTAAAAGGTAGCCCACCTCCTGTAAGCGGAGGTCCCTTTACCGGAGAACCAGGCATCAATGGGATCCCGGTGGAAACGGGAACGGGGCGGGTGTCACAACCAAAGACTTTGAACGTTCATATCGACGACGCAGTTTTCGCTGCCTCTCAGGAATTGCGAAGGAGGGCAAAAGAACGGCGGAAGGTCATTATCATCATTTCCAACGGACAGAATGCCCCCGGCAACCGAAATTCTTATGAAAGTACCATGGAATCTGTCTTGACTTCCGACATAGTGCTTTACGGTATTGGTCAAGGCAGCGCTCTCCTGGGCAGGAAGTTTAATACTCTGACAAAATATGCTGACGCCACTGGGGGTGCAGTGTTCTACCCCATGAAAACCAGCTCATTTTCTGATTCCTATCAAAGAATTGCCCAGATGGCACGCAACCAATACGTGCTGGGTTACGTTCCTCCAAACGACGTGCAAAAGGTGACCTTTCGTAGAATTTCTGTGAGAGTCAAAAACCTGGAAGTCAAAGTGTCCAATGTGCGGAGTCGTAAAGGCTACTACGCCATCCCGCGCCTTTAAGGTCTTGACGTGCTCGTTTTATCCCAACAATCATGGTTCTTGCTGCAATGGGTCGTCTATCTTAATATGAGAAGTTCCAACTCCCAAGCTGGAAGGAAAAACCCATGGAAGTTTACATCTCTGAAGATGCGTTCTGGGGACTTTTGGTGTCCGCCATTGAAGTTTACAAGAAGGAGTGTTTTGGATTCTTGATTGGCTATCGCGATGCGAACAATGTTTTCATAATCGAGCACGCTCTATCCTTCCAATCGGCCAGACGCTATAACACGGGCGTCATTGAAAACAAACGGTCGGTCCGCCGAATCAAGAAGTTCCTTTCCAACATCCCGCCGCTCACCCTCGTCGGGGACTTCCACTCCCATGCTGGCTGGGGCGACCTCAAGGGTGTGCCGACTCCCAGCAACACGGATATTCATGAGATGGAACCTAACACGATCTACGTCATTATTGAAGTCAATGATAAAAGAAAGGCTGTTCCCTGGAATTACAACGACGACGGGACTCTTTCGGGAACCACTGAAAACTCGTTGCCTACTTTCTTGACGCTCTAAGCCGGGTGAAGCGCGCCAATATCTTTTGTCCCTATGCCATTGGTTTTGATGCCAAGACTAGAAAAGGAGGGGAGAGCCGATTAAACTACAAGACTCTGGGGAAGTCCTTCTAATCTTCCGAAGGATTTTATTTCCACTTCAAAATTTCGGTTTATAATTTTATAGGTAGATTTTTAGATGAGCGAGATAAGCTATGGCATCGAAGCTTGTCACTAAAACGATCCTCTCCGCTTTCCTGATTCTTTCTGCATCCCGCCGATTGGCAGACGAAAGAGGTCTTATTACCTCTGAGACGCGTGTGAACCTTATTCGCACGCTGGGGAGTGAGTTTGTTGCTTTGAAGGTCCCCCTCCCAATCAACAAAATGGGCCTCACTGTCAATGCCAAAGGGGAGTTCGACTGGAAAAGAAATGAAGAGGAATCGATTCGCGCCGGTCAGTTCATTGCGCCGGGAATCACGGTACAGGTCACTAAT
>QHZP01000538.1 GCA_003224715.1 Acidobacteriota bacterium
GCATCTATTTTGAGGGGATCTATCCCAAAGAAAAGCAGCCCATGTTCCCGCAGTTGCCGCCAGTCTCCTATCCCAGATGGATTCGAGATATTGCCTCAACAACTAAAGCGATTGTGGCTGACGACAAATCGGTATTTATCTCCGACTGCGGTCATCCCAAGGCGATCGAGGAGTTGGCCAGGCTGCAGGCGGCCGGAGAAATCGGTGGCGTCGAGGGGATCTGGATTACGCATTATCATGATGACCACACCGAATTTGTTAATGTGGCCAAGCGACGTTTTGGAGCCAGGGTTTATGTGCAACGGGAGATGCTGGATATCATTGAAAACCCGACGGCCTATCAGATGCCCTGTCTCTTTCCTGAATCGATACGCGTCGACCATCCCATGGAAGATGGGGAAACATTAGAGTGGAAGAGCTTCAAACTGACGGCCTATCATTTTCCCGGACAAACTCTGTATCACGATGGGTTGCTGGTAGAAAAGGATGGCTTCAAGGTCTTTTTTACCGGAGACTCTTTTGCTAACTGGGGAGTAGACGACTACTGCAGCCAGAACCGCTGTTTCATGGGTCGGGAGGTCGGATACGAAAAGTGTTTCAACATACTTTTGCAGGCTAAACCTGACATCCTCGTGGCGGCTCATTGGGGGCCGTTGCCCGTTTCATCTGAATATCTGAAGAAAAGCCTGGCTCAGTTTCAGGAACGGGAAAAGCTTTACCAAAAGCTCTTTCCCCATGATGATGTCAACTTCGGGACAGATCCCTGCTGGATTCGCGCCTACCCGTATCGGCAGCAGATTCTGCCTGGGGCCAGCACTGAAATCGAAGCGCGTATCATGAATCATTCGCCAAAACCCAAAAGGGTGCGCGTAGCACTCAACTTACCGCAGGGATGGCAGGCAAACCAAAATAAAGGAGACACGGAGATCCCGCCTCGAACGGAAGGCCGAATCCGACTTCTCGCCAAAGCGCCCGGCGCCCCAGGCCGACGTCGTCATGTCATCGGAGTTTCGGCAGTGGTTGATGACCGTCCTTTCGCAGAGTTTGCAGAAGCTGTGGTGGATTTTTTGTCTTAGGTGATGGCTTCCTAACTACCGTACTTCTTGGTGCAAGAAGGGACTTAGGTTGGAAATTCAGTGGCCAGTATTTTTGCAATCTGATTTTTCAAAACCGGAACTTCTTGGCTCGCAGTTACCCAGACAATCGGCCATGCCACAGCGAAGTAAGCATGAACGGCGATGTTCCGAAACGCAATGATGTCGTCCCATTCTACCTCCGGGTGGCGACCGCGGAATTTCTTGGGCAGCCTTGCGGCCGCTTCGCCGATGACGGTTAGTTTCTGGAGGACAGCACTGCGTACAACATCATTATCTATAAAACTGTCACGATCCAAACCGGAGATAAACTGCTCAATAGCCTCCGCAGCTTCAATCATATCGGTCAAATACAGCTCTTCACGCCGCATAAAGAATCCGCGCGGAGGAAAGAACTGCCTCTTTGATTTTTGGTTTCAGGCCGCCCTTTGGGACCAGATCCACCCTGCGCTCAAGGAGTTCCGAGAATTCTCGTTGTATCTTAGCCAAGGTCATGAAACCCACATGCGTCTCGGGCTCAAATTCCACCAGCAAATCCACATCACTGCGAAGAGTAAAATTATCTGTGACAGCCGATCCGAATAGCGCGAGTTCGCTAATATGGTGACGGCGGCACAAATCTCGAATTGCCTCCAGTGGTAGATTGAGATCTGAATCGATCATGGGCGAACCTTTAGAGACTTCTTATAGCATGGGCTTCGTTTTGACGACAATGGAAAACTCGTCATTAATCCAGGGTCTCGTCAAGTCCCGGACCCTCCCTCACGGTCGGGCTACTGAGCAGGCCCAGGCTCAACTCAGTAGCCCGCGCGTCAGCAATGGCTGTGCCTCAACCTATCACTCCCGGACGTTGACAGGACCCTGTCTTCAATCTCTCAATGATTGCAAACCTGTGCTCTTTGTGGTGTAATGGGCTCACTTGACAACAACTAAACGAAGGAGGGCTATGATGCGAAGACTTTCTCTTTCGAGTGGGTTGGTTTTGATTTTTCTTGCGAGTAGTGGTTTGATATTCGCCCAGTCGAGTGGATCGACTCGCTGCCACGGCAACGGCAACATTCTTGTCTCGGGAGATAATTTTGGTCCTCCGGCAGCCGCAGCTCCGAGCGGTTCATGGATTCCCATGCAGCCCGTCCAGAAATTTGAGCTGGAAATTGGCGGGCTGGATCTCGACCAGCGGGTCATTACTCTGCATAATCCGGCCGAGGATAAGAGCTACTCTGTCAAGGTTGACAAGTCCCTCAAGCTGACCGCAGACAAGAGAGTGCTACGAAGAAAGCCTGAACTGGCCGATTTTAGCAGGGGCGATAGGGTTAAGGCTACAGTGAACCTGACGGAAAGCAGGGTGCTGGAGATTAAGCTGCTTAAAAGCAGAAATAGACAGGATTGACAGCATTTAATGCTACTATTGAAATCCCTTCCATCTTGTGAATCCTGTCTGTAAATGGCTCCCCGCTTATTTCTCGTGGGTGTACTGATTTGTGCAGCCACGTTTGCGCTGGGTCTTCCCACCCAGGCTACCAAACGTCATCTCCCGCAATCCTTGCCGGTCCTGCCCACCTTTACCGATGTCACAAAGGCATCGGGGATAAATTTCAAGAACGAAGCCTGCCACACTTCGCAAAAATATTTCATCGAAACCATGGAAGGGGGCGTCGCCCTGTTCGATTACGACGGCGACGGATTTCTGGATATTTTTTTGATCAACGGCGCGGCCCTAAGCGATCCCATGAGTCCGGGTAAATCACCCGACAAGTCGGACCCCCGCTATTGGAATCGCCTTTATCATAACAATGGCAACCTAACTTTCACGGATGTTACGGAGAAAGCTGGGGTGCGTGGGGATCACTACAGCATGGGAGTGGCCGTTGGAGATTATGATAATGATGGCCGGCCTGACTTATACGTCACCAATTATGGAGCCAACAATCTATATCACAACAATGGAGACGGCACCTTTACCGAGGTGACCGAAAAAGCAGGCGTGGCCGGCAGTGGCTGGTCCACTAGCGCCGGTTTTGTAGACTACGATCGGGACGGTTTTCTGGACCTGGTTGTAG
>QHZP01000539.1 GCA_003224715.1 Acidobacteriota bacterium
CTTCGCGGGCTAGCGCCGGACCCGGCAAACTGAATCACCCCTTTCGGGGAGGTCCCGGTGACGTTGGCAGCCAGAGGATTTACGGCTTGTTTGTCGAAATTCACATACAGGCGGTCTTGCTCCTCCTGGATGCCGTTCTCACGCTCCCAGCGAAGACCCAAGTTAACCGTTAGTCGGCTGGTGAGACGAAAATCGTCTTGCCCGTAAAACGAGTAGTAGTGGGTGTAGTCAGTCAGCCTCGTCGCAAGCGATGCGCTCCCCGATGCGGCATAACCGAGTAGCATGTCAGCCACGTCGGCACCCGTGCCGGCCGCGGGGTTTATGGGACTCGATTGAGTAAAGGCCCCGTTGAACGAGAAATGACTCTTTGAAACAATGGCTGAGACACTATTGTTGACGAAAGTGTTCCACGAGTGATTGCTATTCGCCAATCCGCTCGCTGTCGTCATGGAGATGGTTGGAAACGCCCTACCCATGGCTTCATCCAAGAACGACCGGGGAAAACCGAGGGTGGATCCGTCAAAACCCTCAATCTCGCTCGTCGTATAGAAAACATTCGGAAAGCGGTTGAAACCATATCGAACCGCCAGCACGGTGGTCGGTGAAATCGTAAACAGGTTATTGATAGCGGTAGCATCGACTTTGCGGCTCAGGGCCCATTGATCGGGTGACGCCGGACCGCCGAAATAGTTCGCTCCAGGCTCGATCGAATAGTACCGAAGATAACTCAAGCTCGCCTGCCACCAATGGAGGATCTGATGGTCCACTTTCGCAACATACTGCCTGCCACGCGAGGCCGCGACCCCAGCCGCCGTGAGATCGGGATCGCCGTAGAAGGAAGGTAGTGAGGTCGGCAGAGGATAGTAGCTGGCAATGTTCTTTCCCACTGTATTGAGCCTGTTGGCCGGGATAACACTATTCGGGAAAGGCAGGCGCGTGTACGACCCAACGCGGTTCCCCACCGTCGTCAAGGGATCGTAGATTACATATGGTGCCCCGCCGGGAGTTTTTGTTTGCGAAAAGTCACCGGCTCGCTCCAGCGCTGTGGGAACGTAGAATCTCGTCGAGCTGGCTTCCGAATTGTTGTAACCCTCAAGGGCCAGGAAGAAGAACGTGCGGCTTCTCCCGTTGTAGACCTTCGGAATCCAAACCGGGCCGCCAAAGTTGCCGGCCCAATTGTCGTTCGGGCTGGAACCGCGGGGAATGCCGGCGGCGTTGTTGAAAAAGAGATTCGCATTCAAGGCAGTTCTGCGGATGGCCCCGTAGGCCGTGCCATGGAAATTATTGCTGCCGGACTTCAGAATGGTGTTAAATACGCCTCCGCCCGTCCGCCCCATCTCAGAATCGTACGTGTTAGCCTGGACCTTCACCTCGGCGACCGTTTCTATCGACGGGATGATAATGGGCCTGCCCTGCCAATCGCTAATCGGCACTCCATCGATGAAAAAGTTGTTCTGCCACAGCATTCCACCCGCTACGGACGTCAGGGCGGTGCTGCTCTGGTCCTGCATGCGGTTCATAACGGGATTCCCCACTTGAATCACGTTTTGCGCCACTTTGGACAGGATGAATGGGTTGCGGCCAATGTTCGGAAGTTCAGTCAACTGCTGGTCGTTGAGGACCTGGCCCTGGGACGCATCTGAGGTTTGAACCAACGGAACCTCCGCCGTGACGGTGACCGTTTGAGTCAGCTCGCCAAGCTCCAGGTTCAAGTCGAGGGTGATTTGCTCCTGAGTAGCGATGAGCACACGCTTCCGCTGGAACTTCTTAAAACCGGCGGCCTCAGCCACGACAGAATAGGTGGACGGAATTACCTGGTTGAAAGCGTATTCGCCATCGGAGCTCGTGATGGTGGAACGGCCGACGCTGGTGGACTCATCGATCAACGCCACCCTTGCATTAGGAACCGCCTGACCATTCGGATCCCGAATGGCGCCGCGAAGGCCACCGTAATACGACTGGGCCAACAACCCCGCCACCGTGAAGATTCCGAACAGCAGCACCATGGCTATGGCTGCAGACGCCACGTAAGCCCGTCGGCTACAAGTCTGGCCCTTGCCTCGGGACCAGAACACACGGCTAGTGCTATTGCGCAACTTCAAATCCAAAGGGTTGTCGCTCTTCCACCGAACTCGTGACATACATACCTCCTGAAATTTCTAACCTCGACGTGAGACTCCGATCTTAGCGAAGCACTCTGTATCCTTACCAGAGCCTTTGTCCTCCAAGCGATCAAGCCTCCATCCTAGAAAAGAGTAGGGGTGCCCTTACCGGGCAATGGGTGGCCCGGAATCAACGAAATTCAAAAGCGCTTTGCTGAAAACGAAGCGACCTCTATGGAGGCTTCTGACGCCTGTCAAGTTTTTGGTTCTATCGAAACCGGAGGGAGACTCTCCAATCTAAATCCCTCCAAAACTACCAGAGCGTAAGGTGTTCTCGGTGACGCAGTCGAAACAGACTCTGGATACGTGCCTCGAATTGTATGCCCTCTGATTTTTCAAGAGCCGACGTCACCTTCAGGGCACACCTAGAGGCATCTATTTACAGGCTGCCATTCCACTGAAGCAGGATTGGCTCCCTCACATATGCGCCTACGTCCAGCGAACCTTTGGATTTTCCCACTAATTCACAGCCTCCACAACGAAAGAAAAAGCTAGCAGGTGTCCTTCAGAGCGCCGTTTATCGACCAAGGTGACGCGACCACCGCCGACAGGGAACGCTGGAGCGTGCAGGGCGCATCCGAACTGCCACCTAGCGTCGAGCGGAGAAGTGGGGCGGCGGTTCGCTCGACCCATCTTGTTAGGCCGCATCACCCGTGTCTCTCTCACTTTGAGTTCGGCTCAGCACCAGCTGGCTTCACCTCATTCCAGCTCAAACTGAATTGCGTGCAGGTTCGGCCCGCACAGCAATCCCTAACTCGCTGGACCTCAAGTTCGAGAGTTTAGAGCTACTATCCGGGAATCACGAGAATAGAAAAATTAGGCCAGATCCTTTTGGCAAGCTGATTGGAGATTTCTCTGTGGCGAGGCACGGGTTCCACGTGGCTGCATTTTCTTGTCAGAATTCGCACTGAGACAACAATCAAACCTGCTTGACGTTTCGAAATGCTTGATACTTCCGTCGGTCATCTTATGATTGAGTCTAGTATCTCGAGCACAAGTTCCTACAGGAAGTGCAAGGTCGATGGATCACTACTAGCGCTCAGAGCTCGCCGGCTTTTGGCCACGAAGGACTGTTGCAAGCGACCGAGTGGGGGACTTCAATCGAATTCTCGGCGGGGGGCGGATTGCTGCCGGCCAACCCGGCCAGCGACGATATCTGCCACAAAGTAGTTTTCTCCACGCACGTGTACTCCGGCTATGCCGCGCAGCATGGCAATTTGACCCACATGGGTCAGGGCGTCGGCGATTGGACCTTGGAACAGCTTCTCGGGCGAGGCCCGGAGAGGTTCACCTGATGCCAGGTAAGCCTCGAAACGAGCCAGTGAATCAAAGAAGCGCGCCACTTCACCCTCCCAGGGCTGTGGCTGGGAATCGTTCCAGCGATGTTCGCCTCTAGCCAGCCAAAGCGCCCAATCAAGAAGGTCCCCGATGTGGGCAAGAATCTCGACAGGTGTGCGGGTCTTGTCTCCTACCC
>QHZP01000008.1:0-10818 GCA_003224715.1 Acidobacteriota bacterium
TCGGTGACTGGTGCTAGCTTCTTCATAGGGTGTAAGCTCCTTTCTTATTAGAAGGATTTTTGGTCTTCTTGCTGGAAAACCAAACTTACACCCTCTTCGTTTTTACACAAACAAAGTTACATCACCAGAAGGCAAGGTAGTCCTTACGACTCTATCTTAGCCTATTGTTTTCGGATGGAAAAGCAACTCTTGTTGATGGGTAATCACGCCGGTGGCGTTGGTTCATTTGACTGGAAAACGCCATTTACGCTAATCTCTGCCCGTGGCGGTTGAGTTCGAATTTCTCATCATCTGATTGTGGATGTTCACTCTTATCGTGTTGGGACTCCTCTTCTTGCCGTTTTTGGTGATTGGTGGAGGCATATCAATTTTTTGGAAGAAGAAGCGCCGCGTCATTTTGCGCTGGTGCGGGACTCTCTACCTCATCGCAGTGCTAGCAATGATCCTGGGTGTGGGCCCTTATTTAATGGCTTGGGCCGTCACCCACGCGAGCAGCCGTCCCCCAGACTTAAGGCTCAAGGATACGCCGGCGGATTTCGGCGTGGTCTACGAAGATATTGCCTTTGAGGCTCAAGACTCCCTCCAATTGAAAGGCTGGTTTATTCCGCCCAGCCGCAAGAATGCGGTCCTGCTCTGCACTCACGGGTTGTTTCGAACCCGAGTCGAAATGTTGGCTCGCGCCATGGCAGCGGTCAAAGCAGGCTACGGTGCCCTCCTGTATGATTCTCGGTCCCATGGAGCTAGTAACAAGGGAATAGTCTCGTTAGGGTACTACGAAAGAAACGATGTGCTGGGAGCCATCCGGTACGTCCAGCGTCGCTACCAGGATGTTCCCACTTCCCCCAAAATCGTCTTGATGGGCATTTCCATGGGCGCGGTAGCCACTCTAGAAGCGGCGGCTGAATCCAAAGACTATTCGGCTGTTGTTCTTGACAGCCCTTTCTCCAGCCTGGAGGAAACCGTTGTGGATCATACTTGGCTATTCCTTAAGTTACCTCGCTACCCGTTTCCGTCGTTGTTTCTTTTCTGGTTCCGCCATCTCGCCGGTTTCATCCCACAACAAGTGAACACACACGAAGCTCTACAGCGTATACAACCAGTACCGCTACTAATCATCAGTAGCCAGGGAGACCCTACCAGGAATCGAGGTCGCCGATGAAGAAACTTGAAATCTTCGGAAAAGATGTCGGTCACGGCGCGGCAGCAAGGCTTTACCCGGAGGCCTATGCCACTTTGCTGGTAAATTTCTTGGACACCGCTCTATGAGGAATCTCCGAAACACCCGGGCTTGGTCCGCAACCCTGGGCTGATTTACGATGATTTACGAATCCGCTTGAGGAAGAGCCTTCGTTGCCTCAATCGCTATTGAGGAAGTTTACCTGCAGGGCCAATGCGTGTCGCATGTGGTCTGTTTCTGGGCTAAACTGATATAGTACGGAGGAAACAAACAAAAGATGCCAACCTCTCAATCCGAATTCGTTGTCAGCGTGGATGAGCAATCCTTTCAAAAAGAGGTTATCGAAAGATCCGCCAGCGTTCCCGTCTTGGTTGACTTTTGGGCTTCCTGGTGCGGACCTTGCCGTACTTTGGGTCCTATCCTGGAAAAATTGGCCGCTGAATATAAGGGGGCCTTTGTTTTGGCCAAAGTTAACACCGAAGAAAACTCGCAGCTGGCTATGCAGTTTAGGATTCAAAGCATCCCCCGGGTCATGGTGTTCCGTGAAGGTCGTGTCGTGGACCAGTTTGTGGGTGCTTATCCGGAACCGAGCATCAGAGAATTTTTGAGTCCTCATTGCCCTAGTGAGGCAGACAAGCTCTTTGCGATCGCTGAGCGAACACAGCAGGCAGGGAAGACTGCCGAGGCCGAGAAGATCCTTCGGGAGGTCTTGAAACTCAGTCCCGAGCACTCCCCTTCGCGATTAACTCTGGCCCGGATTCTCATTAGCTCAAATCGAGTCGCAGAGGCGGCCGAGCACATCAACGCCATACCTGGAACAGCCGATGAATACGAAGCTGCCACACGGTTAAGGGAAGTGCTGGCATTTCAAAATGAATGTCAGCAAGCCGGCGGCGAAAAAGCCTGTCAGGAAAGACTCGAAAAGAATCCAAATGATTTGGAGGCACGCTTTGGATTGGCCGCTTGTCTTGCCTATTCAGGAAAGTACGGGGAGGCGTTGGAACAATTTCTGACCGTCGTAGCCAAGGATAAGCGATTTCGTGATCAAGCGGCGCGCAAGGCTATGCTGGCAATCTTCAGCGTGATTGGTGAACGCAGCGAGTTGGCTGACGAATATCGTACCCGGCTAGCCAGGACACTTTACTAAACGGCTCTGAATTATCACTGAACGTGGAGTTGAGATCAGACTGTCGAGCCTCAAAATACATGTAGGAAGGGGACTATTGTTACTCCTCGTTCACAAACCCGCGGCATGAGCAGGTTCAACTAACCCATCCTAACCTTTACGTCCTTCGTGCTTGATTTTGTCCGACTCTAAAGGCCGGCTAGCTCTTCTTGGCAAACTCAAGAAGGAGCTTCCAGACCGAATCAGAGACTGGCATCACCGAAAGCCGGGGAAGTCGCACGAGTTCAAAATTTTTAAGCTGGCTCTGTGCTTTGATTTCGGACAAGGGCAAGGCGCGGGGTAATCTTTCCTTCGGCTTAAGTTCCACGACAGCCAGCTTGGAGTCTTTCTTCTTTGGATCAGGGTATGGATCACTCGCCACTTCGGCAATTCCAATCAAAGATTTTTCATCTCCAGTATGATAGATGAAAGCCAGATCGCCTTTACGCATACTGCGAAGATATTTCAAGGCCAAGTTATTAGTCACTCCGTCCCAAACCGTCTTCTGGTCCCTTTCTAAATTGGCATAAGAGTACGCAGTGGGTTCTGTCTTCAGGAGCCAGTAGGCCATAATACCTCCTATGAAAACCGTTGTCGTCCTCGTTATCGTATCCAAATGCGCCAGCCGAGGACGACGACGAGAACGAGTATGATATTTTCATGCTCTGCGGCACCCGCGGATGACTCCCGTGAAAATCCCCTCTCGGGAGGGGAAAGAAGGCTTCAGCCTTCAGGGGGGTCGTTCCCGCACAACCCAGCCCTGCACCCCCAGCGGAGGGGAATCATTTTCACCCTTGATCGCGCTGGCCTAGGCGGCATAAGCGGCTCCCTGACAATCCCGCATAAGCGCGTCTTCGCAGTCAGTTAATCCTCTGTCCCTATTTCTTCGGGGGTTTGGAAGGCCGCATTTCAACACAACTGGGGAGACAACGAGGATCGTGATGAAGCAAATCGATCACAACCCGAGCTACATCTTCCGGTGCCAGCTTCCAGGAGTTTGACACCTCCTCTTCATGCCCGCCAAACCGAGTGTTGACGCTGCCCGGCATCACGTAACTCACCCGAATGTTGTCATAACGTAAATCCTGCATGATAGCTTCACTGAAACCGTTCAAGCCAAATTTCGAAGCATTATAGGCCGATCCGCCTTTAAATGGATTTTTGCCGGCAAGGCTACTGATATTGATGATGTAGCCCCCACCCCTCTTTTTCAGGTGCGGGATGGTTTCATGACAACAGTAGAAGACTGCGGTCAAGTTAGTATCAATGACCTGGCACCACTGTTCGGGCGAAATATCTGCGACACTGGCAAAGTGACCTACGGCCGCATTGTTAACCAGAATGTCAACCCCGCCAAACTGCTTGACTGTGAATTCGATCAGCCGCTGCACTTGACCGTAATCCCTTACGTCGCAAGCGATCCCGTTAATTCGTGCTCCGGCTTTCTTTTTCAGGAGGTCAACAGAGCCCTTAACGTCAACCTCATGACGTGAAGCCACCATGACCTGGGCACCATCCTCCAAGAGCGCTTGCGCGATGGCCTTTCCAATCCCCCGGGTGCCACCAGTCACAATGGCAACCTTGTTTTCTAAGCCTGGCATTGGAATTCCTTTCCTGTTTGCAACAGAACTTTATAAGACCTAAGCGGCATCATGCTGCCTTAAGTCATCTTACATCCCTATCTGAATTTTTCCAAGATTTGGCATTCCTTTGCCACTCACTTGCTATAATTAGGATGCGAGTGGAGATTAGTTTCCCAGGCAAACTCAAGCTTGTTCATGGTTTGATGCGGAAAGCCTCTCTTACTAAGTAACCTTCACAACAATGCACGGCATTTTCATTTGGCCCCGTGCTTCAGCCCGGGGTTGGAACAGGCCTCCCTCTCCCCCACCTTTCCAGCCAGCGGCGCTGGATCCATCGGTGCTGGCTGGATAAGGTGGAGGAAGAAAAAACCATCGAAGGAGCCTCCGCGCTGAAGCACGGGGCTAATGAAAATGCCAAGAAGGAATTCAGTGCAGTGATTTGTGTTGTTTACTGAGTGTGTAGTTTATTATTGCAGTTTCTCATGCTATTAATTACGCTTTGTCGAACATCTGGACGACGGCTCTACAGCCCGAAAAGGTCAGATCGCTATCATTGATGAAAGTTTCTTTATTTATTCCTTGCCTGACGGATCAGTTTTTTCCTCGGGTTGGGGTCAATCTCGTTAAGATTTTAAGGAAGGTTGGAGCTACAGTAGATTACCCCATGGAGCAAACGTGCTGTGGACAGCCGGCTTTTAACTCCGGCTACCACGAGGAAGCCATCGAACTGGCGCAGCGTTTCTTGCAGGTCTTTCACGGCGCGGAATACATCGTCTCACCTTCGGGGTCATGCACCAGCATGGTTAAGGTTTTTTATCCGGAGATTCTCCAAGATCGCGGGTTGCGGGAAGTCTTGAGTGAAGTGACTTCCAAAACCTACGAATTCTCTGATTTCCTTGTGAACGTGCTGGAGGTAAAAGATTTGGGCGTTCGATTCCCGCATAAGGTCACCTATCATGATGCCTGCCACCTCTTGCGGGAGCTCAAGGTGAAAGAGGCTCCTCGAGAACTAATCCGTCATGTGAGTGGCATTGAATTTGTGGAAATGGCAAACTCCGAAGCCTGTTGCGGTTTTGGGGGAACTTTCTCGGTAAAATTTCCAGAGATTTCCACTGCTATGGCCGAAGATAAAGCTCATGCGATTGCCCAGTCTGGCGCCGAGTACGTGGTTGCAAACGATTCCAGTTGCCTCATGCAGATTGGTGGCTACTTAAGCCGCAAAGGCATTCCCACAAAGCCGCTGCACTTAGCGGAGTTGCTAGGAGAAAACATGTAATAGCGGGAGCGGCGGCTCGATGCCGCTCTTGATGGCCGTCCGCGGACGCGGTGGCGTACGCTCGCATCGGCCAATCAAACTGGTGGCGCTTGCTGGCCGACGGCGGCGTGAAGCCCCGAAACCAGGAACGCGGCGCCGTACTGCCATGAACTTGACCCCAAAACTCTTTAGGAGCTACGCCTCCAAGAATATTAGAGATCCCCGACTGCGACAAACCTATCGGATGGCTACATCCCATGCTTTGGAGCACCGTTTGCGAGCGGTGCGAGAAGTTCCCGAGTGGGAGGCGTTGCGTGAGAGAGCGCATCGCATCAAGGAAGAAGCCATCAATCATTTGGATCAGTACTTGGAAAAGCTCGAGGGTAAAGTTGTCGCTAACGGCGGAAAAGTCTTTTGGGCACGCGATGGCCGTGAAGCTTCCGACTATATCATTTCAACGGCCCAGCGAATCAAAGCCAGGACCGTGGTGAAATCCAAATCGATGACAACTGAGGAAATCGGCTTGTCGCACACTCTGGAAAAGCACGGTCTGGAGACCGTTGAAACCGATCTGGGCGAGTACATCATTCAGCTTGCCAAGGAAATGCCTTCCCACATTACGGCGCCGGCCTTGCATATGACGCGGGGGCAGATCGGCCGGCTTTTCAGCCGGAAGCTGGGTATCGATTACACGGATGTGCCCGAGGAGCTTTGCGCTTTCGCTCGCAAGCGGCTGCGGCAAAAATTCCTGGCTGCCGAACTAGGAATTTCCGGAGTCAATTTCGCCTTGGCAGATACCGGAACCATTGTAATCGTCGAGAACGAGGGTAATGCCCGTTTGAGTACGACCATGCCCAGGGTCCACATGGCTGTCATGGGACTGGAAAAGGTGATTCCCAAATTTTCAGATTTGCCCATCTTCCTCAAGTTGCTGCCTCGAAGCTCCACCGGACAGAAACAAACCAGTTATGTATCTTTCATCAGTTCTCCCCGAAAGTCTGGTGAAATGGATGGCCCGGAGGAATTTCACCTGGTCCTGTTGGATAATGGACGATCCGAAATTCTAGCAGACCCAAGGATGCGCGAGTCGCTTTTTTGCATTCGGTGTGGCGCCTGCTTGAATACCTGCCCTATCTACCAGCGTGTGGGAGGTCATTCCTACGGATCGGTCTACTCTGGTCCCATTGGCGCCGTTATTACCCCGCTGCTCCAAGGGGTTGAGGTGGCCAAGGATCTTCCTTACGCGTCGTCCCTGTGTGGGGCCTGCTCTAATATTTGCCCGGTGAAGATTGACATTCATCATCAGTTGCTGTGGTTGCGGCAACGCGTGGTCGAAGCTAAGGGAACGTCCTGGCAAGAACGCCTCATGATGAAGTTATATCTGGCGGGGATGAAGGACAGCACCCTCTACCGTTTTGGCTCGGGACTGCTGCGGACTGCTTTACTGATCGCAGGCAGACGGTTTCAACCGCTCAAAGTTCCCGGCTGGACTGAGACTCGCGATTTCCCACCCCTGGCAGAAAAGTCCTTTAAGCAACTCTGGAAGGAAATGGAGGGGGAGGAGAACCGGCAATGATGGGATCACGCTCTGAAATACTTGGGAGATTGCGCCGTGCACTGGCAAAACCCAGCCTGGAACACCACCATGGTCACCAGCCCGAAATCAACGATATGCGCGTGCTATTTTCTTCAGACGCTGTGCATGATTCCCTGATCGATCGCTTCAAGAGGGAATTTGAGCTCGTAAATGGCGAGATGACTGTCTGCCCCAGTATTGAAGCGGCCTTTGAGAGTGTCCGGCAATTGGTACATGCTTCCGGATTTAGAAAAGTGGCCATCTCCACACACGATCTCTGTCGCCAGCTTAGGCTCCTGGAAAGATTGCCTGTGGAACTGCCGGAGGTTCAGTTTGTCAGTGAAACGATCGACAGCGAAAATGTATTTGAACGAGACCATCTCACGAAAAGACTTTCGGAAGTGCAGCTCTCCATCACCGGGGTCGAGTATTTGATTGCCGATATCGGAACCCTCGTCGTCATCTCCAATCCGGAGGCTAGTCGTCAAATCAGCCTGTTGCCCACCGCGCACCTGGTGCTGGCAACGACGAACCAGATCTATCCCAATATGGCAGAGCTGTTCTTACATATTCAGGAAAAGTACGGCGACAATCTGCCTGGCAGCGCCCTGACGCTTATCACGGGGCCGAGTCGCACAGCTGATATTGAGAAAGTCCTCATCAAAGGCGTCCATGGCCCCATGCGCCTGATCGCGATCCTATTGGATTGCCCATTGTCCAGCGCTCCAGATACTTAAGGAAGCTCCGCCTCAAGTAAGACAAATTGTGTGATGCGGATATCCGTTGATCTGGACGCGGATGAACACAGGCAACGCGGACAGGCATGCAAGGTCAAAGTTTGCCGACCTTAAATACAATTCTGCCGTGGTTAAAACCCCGGGGACCCAAAAGCCTGACGAGCTTTGACGAGATCATAAAGCCGTGCTATCTGTGGTCATCTGGGTCCAGATTCTTTTTGTCGTTTGGTGCTTATGGAACCCGATCCAAGGCCCCGCAATCTTCGTGAGCTCCTCGAAGCCCAAGCTGAAAAATTTCCCAACAAGACATTTCTCTACTTCTTTGATGACGCCCGCGCACTTTCTTACGCGGCTGTTGATTGTCGGGTTAATCAAATAGCTAATCTTTTCCTCAGATTGCGCATCAGCAAGGGCCAAACGATCAGCTTGCTTCTGCCGAACATTCCGGAATACGTGTTGTGTTATTTTGCTTGCCTCAAGATCGGCGCTGTCGCCAGCCCCCTGAATATCCATCTAAAATCGAAAGAAATTGAATACATCCTGGCCAATTCGGAGTCCCGGCTGCTAGTCACCAACCAGAAATACTGGCCCGTGGTCGAACCCGTGCGAGCCTCAGTAAGCAACCTGCAACACCTCCTCCTCCTTGACGGGACGTCATCCGACACCCTGAATTTTCCTAGAGAAGTAGACAAAGAAAGCAGAGAATTGGCTCCCATCCCACTGCAGTCGGAGGACGTGGCCGTCATGATTTATACCTCCGGAACGACCGGGGAGCCCAAGGGGTGCTTGCTCACCCACGGGAACTTTCTCTCCAACGCTCAAGAGATTGCCAGCTGGCTCAGTTTCTCGGAAAAAGACCGCCTGCTGTGCGTCATGCCACTCTTTCACGTCAACGGCATTGTGGTGACGATGCTGACTCCCCTTTACCTCGGTGGCAGCATGGTTCTCACGGAAAAATTCTCGACTCATAGGTTTTGGGAAATCATCGACCGCTACCAGGTGACTTCCTTTGGATCTGTAGCTACCATGCTCTCGATGCTCAACCAGACACACTACCCTGAGGGCTACCTCGAAAGGCTGGACAAAAGCGGTTTGCGCTTTGCCTTGGCTGGATCCGCCCCCGTTCCGCCTGAGCTAATGCTTCAATTTGAAAAAAAGTTTCATTGCCTGGTCGTCGAAGGTTACGGCCTCTCGGAAGCTACTTGTCGAGTGACTTTTAATCCTCCCAACCACCGGCGTCAGCCCGGATCGATCGGATTGCCCATAGGGAACACCTTACGCATCGTAGATGAGAATGATGTCGATGTTCCTGTGGGACAAATCGGAGAAATTCTGGTGCAAGGCGCAAATGTCATGAAAGGGTATTTTAAGAATCCGCAAGCCACTGCGAAGGCTCTCCACAATGGGTGGTTACACACAGGAGATTTGGGCTATGTCGATGGCGACGGCTTTTATTATCTGGTGGATCGCAAGTCTGACATGATCATCCGAGGTGGCGAAAATATTTATCCTCGCGAGGTTGATAACCTTCTGTACCTCTATCCGAAAATTTGCGAAGCCGCTACCGTTGGGGTTCCTGATGAGCTGTATGGAGAGGAAGTGAAGGCCTTCGTCGTGTTGAAGGAGGGCGAGATCGCCAGCGAAGAAGAGATCCTTACTTTTTGCCGGGAACGCTTGGCTGATTACAAATGTCCCAAGAGCATTGAATTCCTGAAAGAGATCCCCAAAGGGCCTACGGGAAAGTCATTAAAGCGGGAGTTGATGAAGCGTTGAGGGCAAACGACAATTAACTGGTCTAACTAGACAAGGGCTGCCGCCCTTGATATCCCTACCGCCACCCCTGACAGGGAGCCCGAAGCGCCAACAAGGGTCATCGCCGTTGTCCCTCGCTGGCGCTTCGGGCTCTTAGTCTGTCCCCAAAACGAGAACAAAATTTTCGTTTCGACTCCCATAACGGGCTGTCATAGGCAAGGACCCCGGAGGATGTTTCCGGCTGGAGACCCTGGCAGACTGCTTCCTGCCGGTGGGCGTCGCTCGAGGAGCGTCTCTCATATCTGGTATTTCAAATACACCGTTCGCAGTTCGGAATAGAAATCAATGGCCACGCTGCCTTGTTCGCGATAGCCTGTGCTAGAGGCTTTGGTCCCACCGAAAGGAAGCTGATACTCAACCCCCGCCGATGGTAGGTTAACGATAATGAGTCCAGCCTCGATTTTATTGATATAGGCAAATGCCTTATTCAATTGATTGGTCAAAAGCGAAGCAGAAAGCCCAAATTTCACACGGTTGGCCATCTGGATGGCCGCATCAAAATCCTTGACCGCAAAAACAGCCAGGACCGGTCCAAAAATCTCTTCCTGGGCTATTCTCATTTCAGACTTAACATCCGTGAAGATAGTCGGCTCCACGAAATACCCTTTATCGAAACCGGGACCCGTCAGACGACTGCCGCCGCAAAGCAACCTGGCGCCTTCCTGCTTTCCGATCTCGATGTATTCCAGGACCGTCTTCATCTGGTTCATGTCCACGCAAGGGCCCATGTCAATTCCCTTTTCTAAACCATTACCCACTCGCAATTTTTGCGTTTTCGCAAGCAGCAGCTTAAGGAAATCCTCAAGCACTACTTCTTCCACGATTGCCCGGCTGGTGGCCGTGCACTTCTGACCTGTGGAAAAGAAAGCTCCATTGACCACAATGTCGGTAGCCATGTTCAGGTCGACGTCCCGCAACACGATGGTGGGATTCTTGCCTCCCATTTCCAGTTGCGTCTTCAGGCCCCTTTGCAGCGTCTTCTGCTGGATCCCCTGACCGACTTCGCAAGACCCTGTAAAAGAGACGGCCTTCACCGTTGGATTGGAGATCAACTCGTCTCCGATAGCTGAACCGTAGCCGGTGACCATATTAAGCACACCTTTGGGCAAGCCGGCTTCGTGGAGGGCTTCGACCAACCGGACCGTGCAAAGTGGCGCCAGGGAAGCTGGTTTAATCACCACGCTGTTGCCTGCCACCAAGGCCGGGGCCATTTTCCAGGCAG
This sequence comes from Acidobacteriota bacterium, assembly GCA_003224715.1. Taxonomy (GTDB): domain Bacteria; phylum Acidobacteriota; class Terriglobia; order Versatilivoradales; family Versatilivoraceae; genus QHZQ01. Next base: position 10,528 of record QHZP01000008.1, read on the forward strand.
GAATGGCTACAGGAAAGTTCCAAGGGGTCAAAAGAGAAACCACTCCCAGGGGTTTGCGAAAGGTGTAGGCAAAGACCCCGTCTCTTTCTGACGGAACCGTCTCCCCGCAAAACCGAGCTCCTTCTCCGCCAAAGTAACGAAAGATGTTGACGGCGCGCATCACTTCCCCTTTAGCTTCCGGGAGGGTTTTGCCTTCTTCCCGGGTCATGTCAGCGGCCACGCTGTCAGCCCGTTTCTCTAAGATCTCGGCAGCCTTCATCAGGAGGATTCCGCGATTTGGAGCTGGCAGGT